>NZ_JBHXUW010000020.1:0-115773 GCF_042672475.1 Streptomyces sp. NPDC127177 | reverse complement strand
CCCGCCCCCCGGGCCCACGTGCCCGCGTAACGCGCCCGTGCGCGCGCCTGAGGGGCCCGGCCGCCCGCACCCGCGGTCTGCCGGGCCCCTTTTGCGTGCGGTGGGCGATGGGCGGTGGGTAGGGTCGGGTCATGCCGATCAGAGCGGTCCTCTGGGACGTCGACGACACCCTCTTCGATCACACGACGGCCTCCAGCGCCGGAATGAGCGGGCATCTCGCGGCCGAGGGACTGCCCGACGGGTACACCACCGCCGAGGACGCGGTCGACGCCTGGCAGCGTCTGACCCGGCGCCACTGGGCGCGGTTCTCCGCGGGGGAGACCGACTGGCCGGGCCAGCGCCGCGACCGGGCCCGGGATTTCCTGGGCCGCCCGCTGGAGGACGCCGAGGCCGATGCCTGGTTCGAGCGCCACATCGCCCACTACGAAGCCGCCTGGGCGCTCTTCGATGACACCGTTCCGGTGCTGGACGCGCTGGCGGGGACGTACCGGCACGCGGTGCTGTCGAACTCCGCCCAGGACCAGCAGCACCGCAAGCTGACCGTGCTCGGTGTGCGCGACCGGTTCGAGTCCCTGCTCTGCGCGGCGGAGCTGGGTGTCTCCAAGCCCGACGCCAGGGCGTTCCTCGCCTCCTGCGAGGCACTGGCGCTGCCGCCGGCGGAGGTCGTCTACGTGGGGGACGAGCCCGACATCGACGCGGGCGGTGCGGTGGCCGCCGGGCTGACCGGCATCTGGCTGGACCGGGGCGACCGGGGCGGACGCCCCGAACTCGTCCGGATCACGGCCCTGGACCAGCTTCCCGGCCTGCTGGCGGGCGATACCCGTTTTGGAGCGCCGGACACCTTCAGGTAATGTTCTTCCTGCGTCACCCGAGCGGGACAAAAGATCCGAGCGGGAAGCGCAGACAGAGATACAGCCCTCAGGGGTTGCGTTTCAGTGGGCTATGGTGTAATTGGCAACACTACGGTTTCTGGTACCGTCATTCTAGGTTCGAGTCCTGGTAGCCCAGCGCAAGACAAGCAAGTTGCAGGAACAAGCCCCCGTTGTGTAGCGGCCTAGCACGCTGCCCTCTCACGGCAGTAGCGCCGGTTCGAATCCGGTCGGGGGTACAGATCCTTCCCGCGAGAACATCTGGGTCGCACCCACGCTCTCGATGCAGGATCGCTAGGGCCCCCGTTGTGTAGCGGCCTAGCACGCTGCCCTCTCACGGCAGTAGCGCCGGTTCGAATCCGGTCGGGGGTACTTGTAACACCATGGGCTATGGTGTAATCGGCAACACTACGGTTTCTGGTACCGTCATTCTAGGTTCGAGTCCTGGTAGCCCAGCGCAAGACAAGCAAGTCGCAGTAACCAAGCCCCCGTTGTGTAGCGGCCTAGCACGCTGCCCTCTCACGGCAGTAGCGCCGGTTCGAATCCGGTCGGGGGTACAACAGAGCTCCGGACAGCAGCCCTTCACTTCGGTGAGGGGCTTTTTGCTTGTCCGCGCGGGCCGTCCGGCCGGGCTCAGAGCCCGAACCTCCGCGCGGTCTCCTCCTCCTGGGCCAGTCGGCGCAGGGCCGTGAGCAGCGGCTCGTACAGCACCGCGGAGGCGACCGTCTTCTCCACCTGTTCCGCCTCCGAGGGGTAGGACTCCATCATGTCCAGGTCGATGACCGCCACTTGGTGCATGAGCCGCGCGTGCTCCACCAGGTAGTCGACCTCGCACGGATACCCGAGACGAATGAGGGCGGCCAGCGACGCCACCACGGACCGGTGGACGGGGGAGAGCGAGCCGATCTCCTGGACGGTGGTCCACCCCAACCGGTCGAGCAGCCGGTCGACTTCGGCGCGGGCCAGCGCCGTCTCCGGGGCGTCCTCGTCCGGTTCCGGACCGTGCGGAAGCGCCCAGAGAGCGGCGCCCAGCCTGATCGTGCGGCCGAGCGACTCGTCGTCGACGTGACCCAGCACCTCGCGGGCCGTGGCGACGGGGAGGTGGCCGACCTGGAGCAGCGCCCGGACCAGCCGCAGCCGGCGCAGATGGCTCTCGTCGTACTCGGCCTGCCTCGCGCTCACCCGGCGGCCGGGCGGCAGCAGCCCCTCGCGCAGGTAGTACTTGATCGTCGCGGTCGTGACGCCGCTCTGCTCGCTCAGTTCCGAGAGCCGCATGCTGTGCCTTCCCTTGCGCCACCTCGTGGGCGGTGCCACTATCCAACCATTGGATAGTGGGACTCTCCAACGAGCAGCCAGGGGGCGCCGCATGTTTGCGAAACCGATTCCGGGTCGGACGACCGCCGCAGCCGAGGGCGATGTGGTGGTCCTGCTGATAGGGATGCGGATCAACCACTTCTGGGGTGTGCACCACTGGCTCCCGGTCTTCGCCGCGATGCCCCGCATGCTCCGGGAGTTGGGCAAGGACAAGGAAAGGGGCCTGCTCGGCTACACCCTGCTGTCCGGCTCACCGCGGACGTACTACGTCGTCCAGTACTGGGAGTCGAAGGAGAAGCTGTACGCGTACGCGTCGGCGCCCGACATGTTCCACCGCAAGGCGTGGGCGATGATCAACCGCAAGGAGAAGAAGTCACGTCAGCACGTGGGGCTCTGGCACGAGAGCTACATCGTGCCCGAGGGCGGCTACGAGTCCATCTACGCCGATATGCCGCTGTACGGACTGGCCGCGGCGACCGGGTCGCTGCCGATCGAGAAGCGGGGGCGCCGGGCGGCGGACCGTTTCGCGCACCGCTCGCCGGCGAAGTGAGGTTCTGAAGGGGGCCGCCACGGCGCTGGGGCGGCCGGTCGGGAACAGGCGGGGGAGCAGGGTCAGCCCGTGCGGCGCAGTGCCTCGCTCAGCCTGGCGGCCGAGTCGATGATGGCCTGGGCGTGCATCCGGCCCGGGTGGCGGGTCAGCCGTTCGATCGGACCGGAGACCGAGACCGCCGCGACCACCCGGTTCGAGGGGCCGCGCACCGGTGCGGAGACCGAGGCGACGCCCGGCTCGCGCTCACCGATCGACTGGGCCCAGCCCCGGCGCCGGACTCCGGAGAGCGCGGTCGCGGTGAACCGGGCGCCCTGGAGGCCGCGGTGCAGGCGCTCCGGCTCCTCCCAGGCCATCAGGATCTGGGCGGAGGATCCCGCCTTCATGGTGAGCGTCGAGCCGACCGGCACGGTGTCCCGCAGACCGGACAGCCGCTCCGCCGCCGCCACGCAGATCCGCATGTCGCCCTGCCGGCGGTAGAGCTGAGCGCTCTCGCCGGTGATGTCGCGCAGGTGTGTGAGCACCGGTCCCGCCGTGGCCAGGAGCCGGTCCTCGCCCGCCGCCGCCGCGAGTTCCGACAGCCGGGGGCCGAGAATGAAACGGCCCTGCATGTCCCTCGCCACCATGCGGTGGTGTTCCAGTGCCACGGCCAGTCGATGTGCCGTGGGTCTTGCGAGCCCTGTCGCCGCGACCAGCCCGGCGAGGGTGGCCGGACCGGACTCCAGGGCGCTCAATACCAGAGCTGCCTTGTCGAGAACGCCGACGCCGCTAGAGTTGTCCATACGACGATACTCGCGTCTCACTCTGTGAAACGCAAGTTCAATTTTCCGGGGAAGTTGCGAACCTGTGGGGGCGGCCCCACAACGGCCCGTAGCCACCGCCCCGCACGGGGGTCCGGACGGGGGCGCACCGAATCTCTAGTTGGGCCGGCGACGACGCCGGCCGGAGGGAAAGCGATGGGTAGGACACTCGCGGAGAAGGTTTGGGACGACCATGTCGTCCCCAAGGTCTCGACTTCGATCGACCAGGGGAGCTCCGAGGGGCGCGCCGAAGGTGAGCCCGACCTCCTCTTCATCGATCTGCACCTGCTGCACGAGGTGACCAGCCCGCAGGCCTTCGACGGTCTGCGCCAGGCCGGACGCCCGGTGCGGCGCCTCGACCTCACCATCGCCACCGAGGACCACAACACCCCGACCCTCGACATCGACAAGCCGATCGCCGACCCGGTCTCCCGCGCCCAGCTGGAGACCCTGCGCAAGAACTGCGCGGAGTTCGGCGTCCGGCTGCACCCGCTCGGCGACGTCGAGCAGGGCGTCGTGCACGTGGTCGGCCCCCAGCTGGGGCTGACCCAGCCCGGCACCACGGTCGTCTGCGGCGACTCCCACACCTCCACACACGGTGCCTTCGGCGCGCTGGCGTTCGGCATCGGCACCAGCCAGGTCGAGCACGTACTGGCGACCCAGACGCTGCCGCTGGCACGCCCGAAGACGATGGCGATCACCGTCGACGGCGAACTGCCCGACAGCGTCACCGCCAAGGACCTGATCCTCGCCATCATCGCGCGGATCGGCACCGGCGGCGGCCAGGGCTACATCCTCGAATACCGCGGTTCCGCCATCGAGAAGCTCTCGATGGAGGCCCGCATGACCATCTGCAACATGTCGATCGAGGCCGGTGCGCGGGCAGGCATGATCGCCCCCGACAGGACCACCTTCGACTACCTGCAGGGTCGCGACCACGCCCCGCAGGGCGCCGACTGGGACGCCGCAGTGGCCTACTGGCAGACGCTGCGTACCGACGACGACGCCGTCTTCGACGCCGAGGTGGTCATCGACGCCGCCGAACTGGCGCCGTTCGTCACCTGGGGCACCAACCCCGGACAGGGCGCGCCGCTGTCGGCCAACGTCCCCGATCCCGCTTCGTACGAGGACGCCTCGGAGCGCTTCGCCGCCGAAAAGGCCCTGGAGTACATGGGGTTGACCGCCGGACAGCCGCTGCGCGAGATCAACGTCGACACCGTCTTCGTAGGTTCGTGCACCAACGGCCGGATCGAGGACCTGCGCAACGCGGCCGCGATCCTGGACGGCCGCAAAGTCGCCGACGGTGTGCGGATGCTGGTCGTCCCCGGTTCCGTCCGGGTCGCCCTGCAGGCCGTCGAGGAGGGCCTGGACAAGGTCTTCAAGACCGCCGGCGCCGAATGGCGGCACGCGGGTTGCTCGATGTGTCTGGGTATGAACCCCGACCAGCTGGCCCCCGGCGAGCGCTCCGCCTCCACCTCGAACCGTAACTTCGAGGGCAGGCAGGGCAAGGGCGGCCGTACGCACCTGGTCTCCCCGCAGGTCGCCGCCGCCACCGCCGTGCTGGGCCATCTGGCCTCGCCGGCCGACCTGTCCGACGACCGCACGCCCGCCGGAGTCTGAGAATCATGGAAGCTTTCACCGCACACACCGGCCGGGCCGTCCCGCTGCGCCGCAGCAACGTCGACACCGACCAGATCATCCCCGCCCACTGGCTGAAGAAGGTCACCCGGGACGGCTTCGAGGACGGTCTCTTCGAGGCCTGGCGCAAGGACGAGAACTTCGTCCTCAACCGCCCGGAGCGCAAGGGCGCCACGGTGCTGGTGGCCGGGCCCGACTTCGGCACCGGCTCGTCCCGCGAGCACGCCGTCTGGGCCCTGCAGAACTTCGGCTTCAAGGCCGTCGTCTCCTCCCGGTTCGCCGACATCTTCCGCGGCAACTCGCTGAAGAACGGGCTGTTGACCGTGGTCCTGGACCAGAAGGTCGTCGACGCCCTCTGGGAGCTGACCGAGGCCGACCCCACGGCCGAGATCACGGTCGACCTGGAGAAGCGCCAGGTCCTCGCCGAAGGCATCACCGCCGACTTCGAGCTCGACGAGAACGCCCGCTGGCGGCTGCTGAACGGGCTGGACGACATCAGCCTCACCCTGCAGAACGAAGCGGACATCGCGGCTTACGAGGCCACCAGGCCGGCCCACAAGCCACGCACAATTAACGTCTGAGCAGCACGTTTCCAGCACTGCGCCCCCTGCCTTCTGGTAGGGGGCGCAGTCGCTTGTTGAGACCCCGTCGGGCGACAACTCGCCCCAGATGGCACAATCGGTGCATGGAACGCGACAGCCAACTCAAGCTTTACGGCCAAGTCGCCGACCGATTGAAGGAAGCGCACTCGCGAGTGCGTGCACTGCAAGTCCCGGAGGGCGTAAGGATGGCGCTGTCCCGGAAGCTGCTGGTCGTCACGGCCGCGGCGAAGCACGATCTCCCAGATGCAGCAAGGCGTCTGGACCGGTTGATGAAGGACCTCGATGAGGGCCGATTCCCCGAAGGTGACTGACTCTGCGGAACTGCGCAGCGGTCGACTTCGTTGCGGCACTAGGGTGATTAGCCCGTTTCGTGTTTGATTTGCGGTATATATCTGCCTAACGTGCGAAAAAGCTTGAACACTTTCGTTCTGGCTATGTCTCCGAAGGGGAAGACGTGAACAAGGCGCAGCTCGTAGAAGCGATTGCCGACAAGGTCGGCGGCCGTCAGCAGGCCGCGGACGCCGTCGACGCGGTGCTCGACGCGGTCGTCCGCGCAGTCGTCGCAGGTGACCGCGTTTCGGTCACCGGCTTCGGCTCGTTCGAGAAGGTCGACCGCCCGGCCCGCTACGCCCGCAACCCGCAGACGGGTGAGCGCGTGCGGGTCAAGAAGACCTCCGTGCCCCGTTTCCGTGCGGGACAGGGGTTCAAGGACCTGGTCAGCGGCTCGAAGAAGCTCCCCAAGAACGACGTGGCCGTGAAGAAGGCGCCCAAGGGCAGCCTGTCGGGCGGTTCTTCCACCCGTACGACGGCCAAGGCCGCCGCCAAGAAGGCGACCGCGAAGAAGGCCGTGGCGAAGAAGGCCACCGCGAAGAAGACCACGGCAGCGGCCAAGAAGACCACGGCCCCCGCCAAGAAGACCACCGCGAAGAAGACGTCCGCGGCGGCCAAGAAGACCACCACGGCGGCCGCGAAGAAGGCGACCCCCGCGGCGGCGAAGAAGACGACCGCCAAGAAGGCCGTCGCCAGCAAGACCGCGCCCGCCAAGAAGACCACGGCGAAGAAGGCGCCCGCGAAGAAGACCACGGCGCGCAAGACCACGGCCAAGAAGGCCACTGCACGGAAGAAGTGAGACCGAGCAGCACAGGGCTCCTCACACGCGCCGGGCCGGGCTCCCCTCGGGGAGCCCGGCCCGCGGGCTGTTCAGGAGGTGCCGCGGGCTCAGAAGGTCTGTAGCGTCACCAGGCTGATCCGCAGCCCGGCCCCCTCGCCCCGGCCCTCGATCCGCACCCGCTGGCCCGGACGCAGCAGCCGCAGGCCGCCGGCGTCGAAGGCCGCGGCGTCGAAGTCCACCGGGGTGCCGTCGTCGAGCAGCACGCTGCCGGTGCGGGTATCGGGGTCGTACGTGTACGAGGTCGCCTGCATGAGCGGCAGCCTATCGGTCCATCGAGGGGACCCCGGCGGCCCAGCGCCCCGCCGTGTACGGGCCCACTCCCAGCGCCAGAGCGGCCCGCAGATCATCGCCGGTGTCCACGTCCTGGCGGACGGAATCGATGCCGGCGAGCATGATTTCCGCGGCGCCGGACGCGAGATGCGCGGCCCTGGACGGACCGCCGAAAACGGGGCGCAATTCCACTCCTGGCCCAGCGGACAGAAATGTCGTTCCGATTCCCGCCGCATCGGTCACGAATGCGCGGGGAAAATCGGCCGAGGATTCGAGGACCCGGGCCAATTCCGTGGGGCGCAATGCGGGCAGATCCGCGTTGAGCGCGGCGACCGCCGCCCGGGGCCGGGTCGCACGCACCGCCCGCTCACCGTGCGCGAGGGCGGCGTTGAGCCCGGCGGCGGGGGAGTCGGGCACGATGCGGGCGCCGAGCGCCGTCAGGGCGGCCCCGGCCGTCCTGTCGTCCGTGACGACCACCACATCGGCCACCGCCGGGCAGGCCAGCGCGGCGTGCACGGTGTCCTGGGCGAAGGCCAGGGCCAGCCGGGGCCGCAACAGGGCGCCCGAGGCGGGCATCAGCCTGCTCTTGGCCCGCGCCAGGGGCTTCAACGGGACGACCAGGGACCAGCGGCCGGTCGGGTCGGTGTTCGTGGCGGTCTCCCCCTCGATGTGCGTGGCCGCCTATTCTCGCCTGCCGGTGCGACAACCCGGAGGGTCCCTCCCGATGGCGAGGCGTACGGTGTTCTCGACAGAGCAGGGGCCTGGGGCGAGACTTGACCGTCGGTAGTCAGGCAGTACAGCTCCACCGTCAGGTCCATAGAGGAAGGTGTCCGGGTGTCCCGCCGCAGAATCGGCTTCTGGTACCGCTTGGCAGCGGTCATCGCGAAACCGCCGCTGGTGGTTCTGTTCAAGCGCGACTGGCGGGGAATGGAACACATTCCGGCCGACTGCGGATTTATCACTGCGGTCAATCACAACTCTTATCTGGACCCGCTCGCGTACGGGCACTTCCAGTACAACACCGGCCGGGTGCCGCGGTTCCTCGCCAAGGCCGGCCTCTTCAAGGCCCCCTTCGTCGGAATGATGCTGCGAGGCACCGGCCAGATCCCCGTGTACCGCGAGACGACCAACGCGCTCGACGCGTTCCGGGCGGCCGTCGCCGCCATCGAGCGCGGCGAGTGCGTCGCCTTCTACCCGGAGGGCACCCTCACCAGGGACCCCGAGATGTGGCCGATGGGCGGAAAGACCGGCGCCGCCCGCGTCGCGTTGTTGACCAGGGCCCCGGTCATCCCCGTCGCCCAGTGGGGCGCCAACCTCGCGATGCCGCCCTACGCCACGGACAAGAAGCTCCGGCTCTTCCCCCGCAAGACCCTCCGGGTCCAGGCCGGTCCGCCCGTCGACCTCTCCCGGTTCTACGACAAGGAGGCGACGCCCGAGGTCCTGCGCGAGGCCACCGAGGTCATCATGCACGCGGTAACCGAGCAGCTGGCCCAGATCCGCGGACAGCAGGCCCCCACCGAGCTCTACGACCACCGCAAGGCCCGCGCGGAACAGCGGCGCAAGTCCGAAGGAGAGGGACCCAAGTGACGCACCCCGTAAAAGCAGCCGTCTTCGGAACCGGCTCATGGGGTACGGCCTTCGGCATGGTCCTCGCGGACGCCGGCTGCGACGTCACCCTCTGGGGACGCCGCGCCGAGGTCGCCGAGGCCGTCAACACGACCCGTACCAACCCCGAGTACCTCCCGGGCATCGAACTCCCCGCATCGGTCCGGGCGACCACGGACGCCGCCGAGGCGCTGCGCGGCGCCGACTTCGCCGTGCTCGTCGTGCCCTCCCAGACGCTCCGCGCCAACCTCGCCGACTGGGCCCCGCACCTGGAGTCGCAGACGGTGCTGGTCTCCCTGATGAAGGGCGTCGAACTCGGCACCGCGAAGCGGATGAGCGAGGTCATCAGGGACGTCACCAAGGTCTCCGCCGACCGCATCGCCGTCATCACCGGACCGAACCTCGCCAAGGAGATCGCCGAACGCCGCCCCGCCGCGGCCGTCGTCGCCTGCCAGGACGAGTCCGTGGCCCGCCGCCTCCAGGCCGCGTGCCACACCCCGTACTTCCGCCCGTACACCAACACCGACGTGGTCGGCTGCGAGCTCGGCGGCGCGATCAAGAACGTCATCGGGCTGGCCGTCGGTATCGCCGACGGCATGGGGCTCGGCGACAACGCCAAGGGCTCGCTCATCACCCGGGGCCTCGCCGAGACCACCCGGCTGGGCCTGGCCATGGGCGCCGATCCGCTGACCTTCGCCGGACTCGCCGGACTCGGCGACCTGGTGGCGACCTGCTCGTCGCCGCTCTCGCGCAACCACACCTTCGGCACCAACCTCGGCCGCGGCATGACCCTCCAGGAGACGATCGCGGTCACCAAGCAGACCGCGGAGGGCGTCAAGTCCTGCGAATCGGTGCTCGATCTGGGACGCCGGCACGGTGTCGACATGCCCCTCACCGAGACGGTCTTCGGCATCGTCCACGAGGGAAAGCCCCCCATGGTCGCGCTCAAGGAGCTCATGTCGCGCAGCGCCAAGGCCGAGCGGCACTGAGCGGGTTCACCCGGCGGACGGCACCGCTGACGCTGACGCGACCCGTACCAGCAGGTACGCTCATCGCGATATGAGCAGCGAGAACCTCCCCCAGAACACGGAGCACCAGCTCCGCAAGCCGCGCGTGGCCGTCGTGTTCGGCGGCCGCAGCTCCGAACACGGCATTTCGGTGGTCACGGCCGGTGCCGTCCTGAGCGCCATCGACCGGACGAAGTACGACGTCCTGCCGATCGGCATCACGACGGACGGCCGCTGGGCGCTCACCGCCGACGAACCCGAACGCATGGCCATCACGGACCGCAGGATGCCGGACGTGGCCCAGCTGGCCGAGTCCGAAGAGGGCGGCGTGGTGCTCTCCGTCGACCCCGGCAGCCGTGAAGTGGTCTACAGCGAGCCCGGCTCCGTCCCCAAGGCGCTCGGCGAGGTCGACGTCGTCTTTCCCGTCCTGCACGGCCCCTACGGCGAGGACGGCACGCTACAGGGCCTTCTGGAGCTCTCCGGCGTGCCGTACGTCGGCGCGGGTGTACTCGCATCGGCGGTCGGCCAGGACAAGGAGTACATGAAGCGCGTCTTCACCTCCTTCGGCCTGCCCGTCGGCCCGTACGCCGTCGTGCGCCCCCGGGAGTGGGACCAGGACCCCGGGGCCGCCCGTAAGCGCATCGTCGACTTCGCCGGCGAACACGGCTGGCCGCTCTTCGTGAAGCCGGCCCGGGCCGGCTCGTCGATCGGCATCACCAAGGTCGAGGACGCCTCCGGCCTCGACGGGGCGATCGAGGAGGCCCGCCGCCACGACCCCAAGTTCCTCGTCGAGTCGCTGCTGCGGGGCCGCGAGATCGAGTGCGGGGTGCTGGAGTTCGAGGACGGACCGCGCGCCAGCGTGCCGGCCGAGATCCCGCCCGTCACCGCACACGACTTCTACGACTTCGAGGCCAAGTACATCGACTCGGCGTCCGGGATCGTGCCCGCCCCGCTCACCCCCGAACAGACCGCCGAGGTGCAGCGGCTCGCCGTGGACGCCTTCGAGGCGGCCTCCTGCGAGGGCCTGGTGCGCGCCGACTTCTTCCTCACCGATGACGGCGGCTTCGTCATCAACGAGATCAACACCCTGCCGGGCTTCACCCCGATCTCGATGTACCCCCGGATGTGGCAGGAGAGCGGCGTCAACTACCAGCAGCTCGTGGACCGGCTCATCCAGGCGGCATTGGACCGGCCGACCGGACTGCGCTGAAACGGACCGACGGCCGGGGGGCGTGTGCTCCGCTCCGGAACACACGCCCTACAGGCTGTTGGGAATCGTCTTCCTGACCGCCGGGGCGAAGGCCGCCAGCGGGCTCGCGTCATGCGCGTACGCCTCCGACAGCGTCACCTCGACGTACGCCTTGCGGAAGGTGGTCGTGAAACGCGGACCGTCGTCCTCCCGTTGCTCCAGCATCCACTTGACGCCGCTCGCGTCGATCGCCTTCGACTGGGCGTCGTCCATCTTCGCGGGGCGCGGGACACCGCAGCGCAGTACGATCGCCCCGTCCCCCCACCCGGCGGTCAGCTCCGAGCCGGGCCCGGGGTCACTGCGCCTCTGACCGGCGACGGAACTCGGCAGCTTCGCGTGCAACGCACGGCAGTAGGCTGCGGCTTCCGGCGACGGGGTGGGAACCGCGACCGATGCCGAGGCGTCACCGGAGGAGCAGCCCGCCGCGGCCATGAGCAGCAGGGCAGCGGACGGACCGAGGAACACGGGGCGGGGGAGCCGGCGGCGGATGAACGTCACCGGCCCAGCGTAGACGGGGGTTACAGGTGCACGACCGGGCAGGTCAGCGTTCTGGTGATGCCGTCCACCTGCTGGACCTTGGCGACCACCATGCGTCCGAGTTCGTCGACCGTGTCGGCCTGCGCGCGCACGATCACATCGTAGGGGCCGGTGACGTCCTCTGCCTGGATCACTCCCGGGATCTTGGCGATGGTCTCGGCGACTGTCGACGCCTTGCCCACCTCTGTCTGAATAAGGATGTACGCCTGTACCACGGAACCTCCAGGGCGGCCACGAGGATCATGTGGGGGAAAGGGACGCCACGGTATCGCGTTGCCGCGGGCCGCGGGGAGACCTGCGGGCCGGATGCCGCCCACAGCGTGGCGTACAGCACACACAAGTTGACGTATCTCTTGACAGTACCGACAGCAGTGACGGCCCGCGACCGCAAGCTCAGCGGTGCGGACGGGGGACAGGCATGCCTGTGACCACCAGGACGGACGGCCCCGCGGGGCGGGTCCGCTGCCGGGACGCCGGCGGGCCGACGGAACAGGCCGGACGCCCGTCCGGCGCGATAGATGAGGGGTGAGACTCGGTGAAGGGAACCGTGGGCGAGTTGGGGGAGTTCGGCCTCATCAGAGAGCTGACGTCCCGGCTCACCACCACTCCGGCGGTACGGCTGGGGCCCGGCGACGACGCCGCGGTCGTGACCGCTCCCGACCGCAGGGTCGTGGCCAGTACCGACATCCTGCTGGAGGGACGGCACTTCCGGCGTGACTGGTCGACGGCGTACGACGTCGGCCGCAAGGCCGCCGCGCAGAACCTCGCCGACATCGCCGCCATGGGAGCCGTGCCCACCGCGCTGCTCCTCGGCCTCGTCGTCCCCGCCGAACTTCCGGTGACCTGGGCCGGGGAGCTCATGGACGGCATCCGTGACGAGTGCCAGGTCGCGGGGGCGGCCGTGGTCGGCGGGGACGTGGTGCGGGGCGACACCATCACCGTCGCGATCACCGCGCTCGGCGATCTGCGCAACCACGAACCCGTCACCAGGGCAGGCGCCCAGCCCGGCGACGTCGTCGCGGTCACCGGCTGGCTCGGCTGGTCCGCCGCCGGATACGCGGTGCTCTCCCGCGGTTTCCGCTCGCCGCGCGCCTTCGTCGAGGCCCACCGGCGGCCCGAACCGCCGTACCACGCGGGCCCCGCGGCCGCCGGGCTCGGTGCCACCGCGATGACCGACGTCAGCGACGGGCTCGTCGCCGACCTCGGGCACATCGCCGAGGCGAGCAAGGTCCGCATCGACCTGCGCTCGGGACGCATCGACATCCCGTCCCAGATGTCCGACATCGGACAGGCCGTCGGCGTGGACCCCCTCCAGTGGGTGCTCACCGGGGGAGAGGACCACGCGATCGTCGCGACGTTCCCGCCGGACGTGAAGCTGCCGGCCCGCTGGAAGGTGATCGGCGAGGTCCTCAATCCCTCGGCGCTGCCGCAGGTGACGGTCGACGGGGCGCCCTGGACCAGCAGACACGGCTGGGACCACTTCGGGGACATCGAGGACGCCCAGTAGATTGCGGGTCATGCCCATACCCTCCGACGTACCTCCCCGTGTGCTCACCGTCGCCGGATCCGACTCCGGCGGCGGTGCGGGCATCCAGGCCGACCTGAAGACGATGCTGGCACTCGGCGTGCACGGCATGAGCGTGCTGACAGCCGTCACCGCCCAGAACTCCCTGGGGGTGCAGGGCGCCTGGGAACTGCCGGTGGAAGCCGTACGCGCCCAGTACCGCAGCGTCGTCGACGACATCGGTGTGAACGCGGTCAAGACCGGCATGCTGTCCTCGGCCGTACTCGTCGAGACGGTCGCCGCGCTCATCGCCGCGACGGACGCCCCCGCCGTCGTGGACCCGGTGGGTGTCTCCAAGCACGGCGATCCGCTGCTCGCCGCCGAGGCGCTGGACTCCGTACGCACGAAGCTGCTGCCCGTCGCGACCGTGGCGACCCCGAATCTCGACGAGGTGGCGCAGATCACGGGGGTCACGGTCACCGACGAGGCCGGGATGCGGCGGGCCGCCGCCGAGATGCTCGGCCACGGGCCGCGCTGGGTGGTCATCAAGGGCGGGCACCTGCCCGGCGACCCCGTCGACCTGCTGACGGACGGCTCCGAGGAGCACTGGCTGCGCGCCCCCCGCCACGACAACCGCCACACGCACGGCACGGGCTGCACCCTCGCCTCCGCGATCGCCTGCGGGCTGGCCCGGGGCGAGGACGTGCCGACAGCGGTACGGGCCGCGAAGGCCTACGTCACCGGGGCGGTCGCGGCGGGCTTCCCGCTCGGCGCGGGGATCGGCCCGGTCGACCACGGGTGGCAGCTGCGCGGGACCCCCTGACCACCCGGCCCGGAACGGGCACAGCAAAAAGCCGGTCCACCGAGGTGGACCGGCTTTTTGGGCAACCGGTAAGGCTGCGCTACGACGGGAACGTCAGCGCGCGACCTTGCCGGCCTTGATGCACGAGGTGCAGACGTTGAGCCGCTTCGGCGTCCGCCCGACCACGGCACGCACGCGCTGGATGTTGGGATTCCAGCGACGGGACGTACGGCGGTGCGAGTGCGAAATGCTGTTGCCGAAGCTCGGCCCCTTGCCGCAAACGTCGCAGTTGGCAGCCACGGGTCACTCCAAAGACTTCAGGTGCACTTACAGTGAATTCCGGCACGCCGGATTCAATGTCTGAAGTGGCGGTACCGGGGGAATGTCCCGACTCTCGTCGGGCAACCGAAGCAGCATACAACGGCTGCGTCGGAGATACGAAACTACCATGGGTTCCACTACCGCCTGCCCCGCCCCTGACCCCGCCGGGCCCGACCGGCCCGGTCTACCCTGCGGTGCAGCCCGCCGCCCCGGGCCCCGTTCCGAGGAGGACCATCAGGTGCCGCAGACCGCCGACGACCTGGACGCCGTCGCGGTGCGTACCTGGTGCTCACTGGCGCTGGACGCACTCGGCCGGGAGCGCGAGGCGATCGACGCGATCAACGTCTACCCCGTCGCCGACGGGGACACCGGCACCAACCTCTACCTGACCGTGGAATCCGCGGCGGCGGCGGTCGAAGCGGTGTTCGCCGCCCACGAGACCGGTACCTCGGTGCCCTCCACCGCCGACGCGGTGCGCGCCATGGCGCACGGGGCGCTGATCGGGGCCCGCGGCAACTCCGGCACGATCCTGGCCCAGCTGCTGCGCGGAATGGCCGGGGTGCTGGCCGACGAGGCCGGTACGGACCGGCTGGGCCTCGCTCTGACCCGGGCCGCCGCCTCGGCACGCGAGGCGGTCGCGCACCCCGTCGAGGGCACGGTCCTGACGGTGGCCACCGCCGCCGCCGAAGCCGCTGGTCGCGCGGTGGGCGGCGCCGGTGCGGCCGTGGTGGCGCAGGCGGCGTACGAGGGGGCGCGCACCGCCCTGGACGCGACCCCCGGACAGCTCGCCGTCCTCGGCAGGGCCGGGGTCGTGGATGCCGGGGGGCGCGGACTGGTCGCGGTTCTCGGCGCGCTGGTCGAGGCCGTCTCGGGACGGGCGCCGGAGCACGTGTACGAGCCACCGGCCGCACCCGTTCCGTTCGTCGCCGCGGTGGGGGACTGCCCCGCTGCGGACGATCCCGAGGGCGGACCGGCCTTCGAGGTCATCTACCTGCTGGAAGCCGTGGACGAGGCCGTGGAACGGCTGCGAACCCGGCTGGACGCCCTGGGCGACTCCCTCGTGGTGGTGGGGGGCGACGGACTCTGGAACGTCCATGTGCACGTCGACGACGCGGGAGCTGCGGTGGAGGCCGGCGTCGAGGCGGGACGCCCGTATCGCATCCGGATCACCCACTTCGCCGCCGACCGGGTGCACGCCCGCCCCGAACCGGCGCAGCGCGCGGTGGTCGTGGTGGTCCCGGGCGACGGCCTCGGCGGCCTGTGCACGGAGGCCGGGGCTACGACGGTGCTCGCGCGCCCCGGGGAGCCGCCCGCCAGCGGCGAACTGGTCGACGCCATCCGCCGCGCGCACGCCCGCGAGGTGGTGCTCCTGCCCAACGACGGGGAGCTGCGCCACACGGCCGCGGCCGCCGCCGAACAGGCCCGCGCCGAGGGCGTCCGGGTCGCCCTGATCCCCACCCGCGCCGCGGTCCAGGGCGTCGCGGCCCTGGCCGTCCACGAACCGGACCGCAGCTTCGACGAGGACGTGGTCGCGATGACCGCGGCGGCCGGCGCCACCCGCTACGCCGAACTGGCCGTCGCCGAGCGGCAGTCCTGGACCATGGCGGGGATCTGCCAGGCCGGCGACATCCTGGGCCTGATCGACGGCGATGTGGCCGTCATCGGCGAGAACGTCCTGGAGACGGCCCGCAAGGTACTGGACCGGATGCTGGCGGCCGGCGGTGAACTGGTCACCCTGGTCCTGGGCGAGGACGTCCCCGACGCACTTGCCGCGACGCTGGAGGAACACGTCCGCGAGGGCTACCTCGCGGTGGACACGGTGATCTACCGAGGCGGCCACCAGCGCGCCCCGCTCCTGATCGGCGTGGAATAGGACGGGCCGGCCAAACCACGGGCCGTGCGGGCAGAACCACGGGCCGGGCCGGCGAAATCGAGCCCGTCCGGCGATCGAGGACGAGGCGGCGCGCCGGACGACCCCGGCGCCTCGCCCCCCGTACGGCCCCAGAACCGCGGCCGCGCCGGACAACTGTCAGTGGCATGGTGTGCAATGGACCGCGTGTCTGCGTTCGACGAACCCCTCAAGAAGCTGCTCGGCGGCGCCACCGCGAAGGTGATGGCCGAGCACCTCGACCTGCACACGGTCGGCGATCTGCTTCACCACTACCCGCGGCGGTACGAGGAGCGCGGCCGGCTCACCGCGCTGACCGACCTCCCGCTCGACGAGCACGTGACGGTCGTCGCCCAGGTCGCCGACGCCCGCGTCATGGCGTTCAACAACGGCCGGGGCAAGCGCCTGGAAGTGACCCTCACCGACGGCCACGGCCGGCTCCAGCTGGTCTTCTTCGGCCACGGCGTCCACAAGCCGCACAAGGAACTCCTGCCGGGCCGCCGCGCCATGTTCGCCGGCAAGGTCTCCGTCTTCAACCGGAAGATGCAGCTGGCCCACCCCACGTACCAGCTCCTGGACGCCGAGTCCACGGACGAGGCCGGTGCCGCCGAGGCGGTGGACGCCTTCGCCGGCAAGCTGCTGCCGATCTACCCCGCCTGCAAGCAGCTCGACTCCTGGCGCATCGCCAAGGCGGTCGACGCGGTGCTGCCCAGCGCCCAGGAGGCCGTCGACCCGCTGCCGCCGGCGCTGCGCGAGGGCCGCGGATTCACCCCGCTCCCCGAGGCGCTGCTGAAGATCCACCGCCCGCAGACCAAGGCCGACGTCGCGGCGGCCAGGGACCGGCTGAAGTGGGACGAGGCCTTCGTCCTCCAGGTAGCCCTGGCCCGCCGCCGGTACGCCGACACCCAGCTGCCGGCCGTGGCCCGCAGACCCGCCCCCGGCGGGCTGCTCGACGCCTTCGACGCCAAGCTCCCGTTCACCCTCACCGACGGCCAGCTCAAGGTCTCCAAGGAGATCTTCGACGACCTGGCGACCGAGCACCCGATGCACCGGCTGCTCCAGGGCGAGGTGGGCAGCGGGAAGACCATGGTCGCGCTGCGCGCCATGCTCGCGACGGTCGACGCGGGCGGTCAGGCCGCCATGCTCGCGCCCACCGAGGTGCTCGCCCAGCAGCACCACCGCTCCATCACCGAGATGATGGGTGAGCTCGCCGAGGGCGGCATGCTGGGCGGGTCCGACCAGGGCACCAAGGTCGTCCTGCTCACCGGCTCGATGGGCACGGCCGCCCGCCGTCAGGCACTCCTGGACCTGGTCACCGGCGAGGCCGGGATCGTGATCGGCACGCACGCGCTGATCGAGGACAAGGTGCAGTTCCACGAGCTGGGCCTGGTCGTGGTCGACGAGCAGCACCGCTTCGGAGTGGAGCAGCGTGACGCCCTGCGCTCCAAGGGGAAGCAGCCGCCGCACCTGCTCGTCATGACCGCCACCCCCATCCCGCGCACGGTCGCCATGACCGTCTTCGGCGACCTGGAGACCTCAGTCCTGGACCAGCTGCCGGCCGGCCGTTCGCCGATCGCCAGCCATGTCGTCCCCGCCAAGGACAAACCGCACTTCCTCAGCCGGGCCTGGGAGCGGGTCCGCGAAGAGGTGGAGAACGGGCACCAGACGTACGTGGTCTGCCCCCGCATCGGTGACGACGAGGACGAGGCGGCCAAGAAGAAGGGGAAGAAGGCTGCCGAGGCGGAGGAAGGCGGGGACAAGCGCCCGCCGCTCGCGGTTCTGGACACCGCCGAACAGCTCGCCAAGGGGCCACTGAGCGGTCTGCGTATCGAGGTGCTGCACGGCAGGATGCACCCCGACGACAAGGACGACGTGATGCGCCGCTTCGCCGCCGGTGACGTCGACGTCCTGGTCGCCACCACCGTCATCGAGGTCGGGGTCAACGTCCCCAACGCCACCGCGATGGTGATCATGGACGCCGACCGGTTCGGTGTCTCCCAGCTGCACCAACTGCGCGGCCGGGTCGGCCGGGGATCGGCCCCCGGGCTCTGCCTGCTGGTCAGCGAGGCCCATGAGGCGAGCCCCGCCCGCGCCCGGCTCTCCGCGGTCGCCGCCACGCTCGACGGCTTCGAGCTGTCCCGGATCGACCTGGAGGAGCGCCGCGAGGGCGACGTCCTCGGACAGGCCCAGTCCGGCGTCCGCTCCTCGCTCCGCGTCCTCAGCGTCATCGACGACGAGGAGGTCATCGCGGCCGCCCGCGAGGAGGCCGTCACCGTCGTCGCCGCCGACCCGGAGCTGGAGCGCCTGCCCGAGCTGCGCCTCGTCCTGGACGCACTCCTGGACAAGGAACGGGAGGAGTACCTCGACAAGGGGTGAAGTGCGGGGCGTCCGCCCCGGGGAGCCCCGTCGGCGACGACGCCATATCGTGGGTGGTACGGCGCCGCAGCACCCTGTGCGCCGCCCCGACCCGAGGATCAGACACCCATGACCCGCGTGATCGCAGGCGTGGCCGGTGGACGCCGTCTGGCCGTCCCGCCCGGCACCGGCACCCGCCCCACCTCCGACCGCGCGCGCGAGGGACTGTTCTCCACCTGGCAGGCGCTCCTCGGCACGCTCGACGGCATCCGGATCGCCGACCTCTACGCGGGCTCGGGCGCCGTCGGCCTCGAAGCGCTGTCCCGGGGCGCGGCCCACGCGCTGCTCGTCGAGGCCGACGCCAAGGCGGTCCGCACCGTCCGGGACAACGTCCGCACCCTCGGTCTGCCGGGCGCCGAGGTCCGTACCGGCAAAGCCGAACAGATCGTGACGGTTCCGGCGCCCGCGGACCCCTACGACGTGGTGTTCCTGGACCCGCCGTACGCCGTCACCGACGAGGATCTTGGCGAGATACTGCTCACACTCCGTGCCCAGGGGTGGCTCTCCGCGGACGCGCTCGTCACCGTGGAGCGCAGCACCAGAGGCGGAGAATTCAGCTGGCCCAAGGGATTCGAGCCATTGCGGGCCCGTCGCTACGGCGAGGGAACGCTTTGGTACGGTCGCGCCGCCGCTACGTGCGAAGACGCACGATGACCGGACCGGAGAGCGAGGGAATCAAGTTGCGCCGCGCCGTCTGCCCGGGGTCGTTCGACCCCATCACCAATGGACATCTCGACATCATCGGTCGTGCCTCGAAGCTGTACGACGTCGTACATGTCGCGGTGATGATCAACCAGTCCAAGAAGGGACTGTTCACGGTCGACGAGCGGATCGACATGATCCGCCAGGTCACCGCGGACTTCGGCAACGTCCAGGTCGAGTCCTTCCACGGACTGCTGGTCGACTTCTGCAAGCAGCGCGACATCCCGGCGATCGTGAAGGGCCTGCGGGCCGTCAGCGACTTCGACTACGAACTGCAGATGGCCCAGATGAACAACGGCCTCTCGGGCGTCGAAACGCTCTTCGTGCCGACCAACCCGACCTACAGCTTCCTGTCGTCCTCCCTGGTCAAGGAGGTGGCGACCTGGGGCGGCGACGTCTCGCACCTGCTGCCGCCACTGGTCCAGGAAGCACTGGCGAAACGTCTCGCCCGGAGTTGAGGCGCTGACGGACCGTCACCAGGTGTCGGACGGGCGCCGACTGGCCGTACAGTCGTTCCGTCCGTCTCCAATCGGCAGTAGAGAGTGGCGAGCACACGGTGGACGTGCAGAAGAAGCTCGACGAGATCGTCGAAGCGGTCGGGAACGCCCGGTCGATGCCCATGTCGGCGTCCTGCGTGGTCAACCGCGCCGAACTGCTCGCGATGCTCGAAGAGGTGCGCGAGGCCCTGCCCGGCTCGCTCGCACAGGCCGCGGAGCTCATCGGCGGCCATGAGCAGCTGGTCGAGCAGGCCCGCCAGGAGGCGGGGCGGATCATCGAGACCGCCCACGCCGAGCGCGGCTCCCTGATCTCCGACACCGAGATCGCCAGGCGCTCCCAGGCCGAGGCGGACCGGATCCTCGGTGAGGCCCGCAAGGAGGCCGACGAGATCCGCGCCGAGGCCGACGAGTACGTCGACAGCAAGCTCGCCAACTTCGAGGTCGTCCTCACCAAGACCATCGGCTCCGTCGACCGGGGCCGCGAGAAGCTCCTCGGCCGCGGTCAGGGCTTCGACGAGCAGGGCTACGAGGACCCGGACTTCGCCGAGGCCCCCGAGCGCAGCGCCGACCCGGCCACGCTCCAGCGCCGGGCCGACGAGTACGTGGACACCAAGCTCGGCGCCTTCGAGGCGGTGCTCGCCAAGACGCTGGAGGCGGTCGGCCGTGGCCGGCAGAAGCTGCACGGCCGGGTCGCCACCGACGACCTGGGCGCACACATCGCCGCCCAGGACGCCGCGGGCGGCCAGGGCCACACCAGTGACGAGGACCACTGGGCGGGACTGGCCGAGATCGCCACCCCGGAGCCGCTCCAGGTGCCCTATCAGCCGACCGAGCCCCAGTACCCCGCGCAGGCGGAGCCGCAGTACGCGCAGACGTACGCCTACCAGGACCAGTCGCACCAGGACGTGTACGGCTACCAGCAGCAGCCCGATCCGTACGCGGCGTACCAGCAGCAGGGCTACGACCAGGGCCAGGTCCAGATGCCGGCGCAGGGCTACGACACCTGGCAGCAGCAGCCGGTGCAGGCCCAGCAGCAGCCCCTCCAGCAGCACGGCGAGGGTTCCCTGGACGAGACCAGTCTGTTCGACACCGGCATGATCGACCTGGAGCAGCTCCGCCGGTACGAACAGGAGCGCTGACCGGCCGGGACCGCAGGGGGACAACCACTCACAGGACCGGATTGGGAGCTGAGCGGTGCGTCAAGTATCCTGGTTCTTCGGTCGCGCGTATGTCCGCGATCCAGGCTGCCCGCTTCGGCTCCGAAGCCGGTCGGCCCTTCCCCACCACGCGTGATGCGCATGATTTCGAAAGCAGGAAAAGCCCTGAACGGCCACCTCGACCACCGAAACCCTCTCGTGTTCGATACGCACGAGCTGGGTCGGCGTCCCGGTGCCATGAAGCGGCTGACCCGCTCGGTGGATGCCCCCAAGGACTTCGGTATCGACGGGGTCGTGGGTGTGCCGGAAGGCGCACCCGTGGAGCTGGACGTCCGCCTCGAATCGGTCATGGAAGGTGTGCTTGTCACAGGCACCGCCCGTGCATCGGCCGAGGGGGAGTGCGTAAGGTGTCTGGAGCCGCTGAGCCTTGAGGTCGAGGCGGACTTCCAGGAGATGTTCTCGTACCCTGACGCCGATGACCGGAACCGCAGCAAGACGGCGGACCCGGTCGACGACGCCGAGGACGACGAGGACAGGTTCTTCCTCGAGGACGGACTGTTCGACCTCGAGTCGGTGCTGCGTGATGCGGTGGTGCTCGCACTGCCGATGCAGCCGGTGTGCCGGGAGACCTGTGCCGGTCTGTGCTCCGAATGCGGAGTCAGGCTGGACGAGAACCCCGGTCACCACCACGAAGCCCTCGACATCCGTTGGGCGGCATTGCAAGGACTCGCCGAGACCGTTCAGGACGGCGAGAAGGACAACATGGGCGGCGCCGAACCTGGCGTCGACGAGAAGCAGGAGAAGTAGCCGTGGCTGTTCCGAAGCGGAAGATGTCGCGCAGCAACACGCGCCACCGCCGGTCGCAGTGGAAGGCTGCGGTCCCCACCCTGGTTTCGTGCGAGCGTTGCCAGGAGCCGAAGCTGCAGCACATCGCGTGCCCCAGCTGCGGCACGTACAACAAGCGCCAGGTCCTCGAGGTCTGAGCGGCTGGTGAGAGGCCCGATGTCTGAGTTGTCCCACGCCAAGAAGCAGGCAGACAACGTCAACACAGCCTCGTCCCACACGCTTCTGGAAGGGCGGCTCGGGTACCACCTCGAGTCCGCCCTTCTGGTGCGTGCGCTGACCCATCGTTCGTACGCGTACGAGAACGGCGGTCTGCCCACCAACGAGCGGCTCGAATTCCTCGGGGATTCGGTGCTCGGCCTGGTGGTCACGGACACGCTGTACCGCACCCACCCGGACCTGCCTGAAGGCCAGCTGGCCAAATTGCGGGCCGCGGTGGTCAACTCGCGTGCGCTTGCGGAAGTGGGCCGCGGCCTCGAACTCGGCTCCTTCATCCGGCTCGGCCGCGGTGAAGAGGGCACGGGTGGCCGGGACAAGGCTTCCATCCTCGCCGACACCCTTGAAGCGGTGCTCGGAGCGGTCTATCTCGATCAGGGCCTCGGCGCGGCCTCGGAGCTGGTTCACCGGCTCTTCGACCCGCTGATCGACAGGTCCTCGAACCTCGGCGCCGGCCTGGACTGGAAGACCAGTCTCCAGGAGCTCACCGCGAGCGAGAGCCTCGGAGTTCCCGAGTACCTCGTCACGGAGACCGGCCCGGACCACGAGAAGACCTTTACTGCTGCTGCTCGCGTCGGTGGTGTCTCGTACGGCACCGGCACCGGCCGTAGCAAGAAGGAAGCGGAGCAACAGGCGGCGGAGTCCGCCTGGCGCGAGATCACTGCCGCCGCGGAGGCGCGGGAGGCTGTGGCCAAGGCCGCAGCCGACGGAGGGGCCGCCGACACCCCTGCCGACCCGCCGTCGTCCACGGACGTCGCTCCGGCCTGACCCGAGAACCCCTCGGTGCCCAGCGCACCGGGGGGTTCTCCCTGTCCGGAACCAGAGCCGGACAATGACAGACCCAGAACCGGACAGACCCGGATCCGGACCAGATCAGACCCGGATCCGGAACCCGGATCCAGAGCCAGGAGCGACACCGTGCCCGAGCTGCCCGAGGTCGAAGTCGTACGACGCGGTCTGGAGCGCTGGGTGACCGGGCGAACGGTCGATGAGGTCGAGGTCCTGCACCCGCGGGCGGTCCGCCGCCATCTCGCGGGGGGCGTGGACTTCGCGGCCCGGCTGGCCGGCATCCGCTTCGGACCGGCGATGCGCCGCGGCAAGTACCTCTGGGTGCCGCTGGACGACACCACCAGCTCCCTCCTCGGCCACCTCGGCATGAGCGGTCAGCTGCTCGTCCAGCCGCAGGACGCCGCCGACGAGAAGCACCTGCGGATCAGGATCAGGTTCGACGACGCACTCGGCACCGAACTCCGCTTCGTCGACCAGCGCACCTTCGGCGGGCTCTCGCTCCACGCGTGCGCGGCCGACGGCAAGGACGGGCTGCCCGACGTCATCGCGCACATCGCCCGCGATCCGCTGGACCCGGAATTCGACGACTCGGCGTTCCACACGGCACTGCGGCTGCGCCGCACCACGGTCAAGCGCGCCCTGCTCGACCAGACGCTGATCAGCGGTGTCGGCAACATCTACGCGGACGAGGCGCTGTGGCGCGCCAGGCTGCACTACGACCGGCCGACCGCCACCCTGACCCGCCCCAAGTCGGCCGAGCTGCTCGGCCATGTCCGCGACGTGATGAACGCGGCGCTGGAGCAGGGCGGCACCAGCTTCGACAGCCTCTACGTCAACGTGAACGGTGAGTCCGGCTACTTCGACCGCTCCCTCGACGCCTACGGCCGCGAGGACGAGCCCTGCCACCGCTGCGGTACGCCGATGAGGCGCCGCGCCTGGATGAACAGGTCCAGCTACTTCTGCCCGCGCTGCCAGCGCCCGCCGCGGCCCTGAGAGCTTGCCCGCAGTGCCTGTTTCGAAGCGGTCGGGCGCGGCTGGCGGCTAAGGGCTGTCCCAGCCCGCTCGGGCCTCGTCGTAACGGGCGCGGGCGGCGAGGACCTCGTCCATCCGGCCCTCGACGAGGTGGATCAGTGCGAGCAGTTGCTCGGCGACCTGCTGTCCCAGAGCGGTGAGCTCGTAGTCGACGCGGGGCGGATTGGTGGGCTGGGCCTCGCGGTGCACCAGACCGTCCCGTTCCAGTGAGTGCAGTGTCTGGGACAGCATCTTCTCGCTGACCCCGTCGACCCGGCGGCGCAGCGCGTTGAAGCGGAGGCTGCCCTCGTACAGGGCGCCGAGCGTCAGGCTTCCCCAGCGGCCGGTCGCGTGCTCCAGGGTGCCGCGCGAGGGGCACCGCTTGGAGAACACGTCGAAGGCCAGTTCCTCGTCCGGACAGCCGTCCGTCCCGCTGTCACCGTTCTCGTCCATGAAAACCAGCGTACGCCCGCACCGCGCTTTCCCACGGGTTGCGCAATCCGTGGGAAAGCCAGTGGGGCGTACGAGGCAGGAGCGGGTGGTGATGCGGGTGGGTACGGCTCAGAAGCCGAAGTCCTGCGTCCACCAGGGGCCGCCGGCGCCGGTGTGGACACCCACTCCGAGCGTCTTGTAGTCGCAGTTGAGAATGTTTGCGCGGTGGCCTTCGCTGTTCATCCAGGCGTCCATCACAGCCTGGGCATCGGCCTGGCCGCGGGCGATGTTCTCCCCGCCGAGGTTGTCCACGCCGGCCTTGGCGGCACGGTCCCAGGGACTGTTCCCGTCGGGGTCCGTGTGGTCGAAGAAGCCGCGGGCCGCCATGTCGTCGCTGAAGTTCTGGGCGAGTGAGGCCAGCGAACTGCTTGCCGTCACCGGGCTGCAGCCGACCTTGGCGCGCTCCTGGTTGACCAGGGAGAGCACGGCGGCCTGGGCCGAGGTGTCGGCGGGCGGTGTCGTGGTCCTGCTGGGGGCCGGGGCGGAGGTCGAGGGCGCCGGCGCGGCTGCCGCGGAGGTCCTGGCTCCTGAGGTGGGGCTCTTCGACGTGGTCCCGGACGCGGGAGCCTTCGAAGTGGAAGCCCGCTGGGAAGGTGCCTTCGTCCTCGCTTCCTCCGTCTCCTTCGCCTTCGCCGACTTGGTCGGCGCGGACGTCCTGGAGGGGGACGAGGACGGCTTGCCGTCGGCGGAGGCGCCGGGCTTCGTGGGCCCGTCCGTACGGTCGGTGCCGCGGCTGGCCGTGTCCGACACGGTTCCCCGGTCGGCCGGCGGGGTGGTGGAGCCGCCCTGCGTCAGCAGATCCGGAGCGGCCTGGGAGCGCACCTGGTCGGCGGCCGAACCGCCGCCGAGGTAGTTGTCACCACCGGGCAGCAGACCCGAGGCCACCGCGACGGCCCCGACGGCCATGGCCGCGGAGACGCCGAGGAGTCCCGTACGTACCGGCATACCGGACCGCTTCTTGCGGCGGTCTCCACGGCTCCGGCCCGCGTCCCATTCCGCGTGCTGTTCAGCGGCGGGAGCTGCGGCGGAGCGTCGATGGCGTCCCATCTGCTGTGCCCTTCTGACGACCTGGACGCCGTTTTCGACGCCACGGTGACTCACCCGATCGAGTGAAGCTTTTGCGAGGGGACTGTACGCCATGGCCTTTCGGCGAGAAGTGCTCCGAGAGCAATTGGCCGGTTAGCGTTCGGGCATGAACGAAGATGTACGGCTCACCGCCTGGGTACGCGGCCGAGTACAGCAAGTAGGGTTCCGCTGGTTCACCAGGGCAAACGCTCTGGAGATCGGCGGCCTCACCGGATTCGCCCTCAATCTGGAAGACGGCAGGGTGCAGGTTGTCGCCGAAGGGCGGCGTGAGAATTGCCACCGCCTGCTGGACTGGCTGCGCTCCGACGACACACCCGGCCGCGTTGACGGTGTCACTGAGATCTGGGACACCCCGCGGGGTGGATACGAGAGCTTCGCGATCCGCTGATCCGGTCCTTGCGGGGGGTGGGAACGCGGCCCGTGTTCGGGCCGTGTTCGAGACGCGGCGGGGGGTGACCGCGAGGCCGCCTTCGTGACGTACACATGAAATGACCTGCGCAATAACCCGGTGGTTGCCAAGTTTGGGTTGCCGTGCAAGGCTGCGGCGAGACGGATGATCTCCGTGCCCCCTGAGGGCCCCGCTGGAGAGTCGCGCCGCAAGATCGCCAAGCCGCGCACCCCCGGGACGCCCGCCTCTACAGGGTGTGATCGTGTTGACCGTCAAACTTTTTGGTGAGACGCTGAAAACCCCGCGCACCTTAGCTGTTCGGCAGAGCTGTTTGGCAGCAGAACAGCAGTGAACACATGGCACTGCCGAGCACCGCGGGTGCGATTCCCTCACGACCCACACCGCATCGGTCGGTCACTCAGTGTGGAGGACCACTCATCATGGCAAAGGCGCTTCTCGGTTACGTCGGCGGTTCCGACCCGCGACTCCTCGCCGAGATGCGACGGCTCCAGCAGCGCGTCCAGGATCTTGAATCCGAGATCGTACGGATTCAGGACGAGAACGACGCGCTCAACGCCGCCGCTCAGCACCAAGAGTCGCTGCTCGACAGCATCGACATCGACGTACCTCAGGCGGAGCCGGCGCTGACCTGACCCATGGCCTCAGGGCCGGTCGGGCCGCACGCGGCAACCGCACGGAACATCGCCGGATCGTCACCGGATCATTGAAGATCGATTGCGCTTGATCTGCGCCTTCGTCTGTCCTGTCATTGATCCGGCACGCGCGTCTCCTCGGAGGCGTCCGATCCGTCGACGCGGCATTGCACAAGATTTGCAAGGGACGCTTCGGCGTCCCTTCTTTCTTTTCCCCTCCGAAACCCGCCCGTCCCGCCCCGGACGTACACCCCTTCCCTTACCGTCTGATGTGCCCTGCACCTTCATCAGCGAAACCGAGAGCGAAAGGTAGAGTCCGGCGGCGTGCACCTCAAGGCCCTGACCCTGCGTGGTTTCAAATCGTTCGCCTCCGCCACGACCCTGCGGTTCGAACCCGGGATCACCTGCGTGGTCGGTCCCAATGGGTCGGGCAAGTCCAATGTGGTGGACGCGCTCTCCTGGGTCATGGGGGAACAGGGCGCCAAATCTTTGCGCGGCGGCAAGATGGAGGACGTGATCTTCGCCGGTACCACCGGGCGGCCTCCGCTCGGCAGGGCCGAGGTCTCGCTGACCATCGACAATTCCGACGGCGCCCTGCCCATCGAGTACGCCGAAGTGACGATCACGCGGATCATGTTCCGCAACGGCGGCAGCGAATACCAGATCAATGGCGACACCTGCCGGCTGCTGGACATCCAGGAACTCCTCTCGGACTCCGGTATCGGCCGCGAGATGCACGTCATCGTCGGCCAGGGCCAGCTGGACTCCGTACTGCACGCCGACCCCATGGGGCGCCGCGCCTTCATCGAGGAGGCCGCCGGTGTACTGAAGCACCGCAAGCGCAAGGAGAAGGCGCTGCGGAAGCTGGACGCGATGGGGGCGAACCTGGCCCGGGTCCAGGACCTCACCGACGAACTGCGACGCCAGCTGAAGCCGCTCGGCCGGCAGGCGGCGGTGGCGCGCCGCGCCGCCGTCATCCAGGCCGATCTGCGCGACGCCCGGCTGCGGCTGCTCGCCGACGACCTGGTGCGGCTGCACACCGCGCTGCGCAGCGAGATCGCCGACGAGGCGGCGCTGAAGCAGCGCCGGGAGGCGGCCGAGGCGGAACTCAAGGCGGCACTGGGGCGCGAGGCGGAACTCGAGGACGAGGTGCGGCGGCTGACACCGCGGCTCCAGCGCGCCCAGCAGACCTGGTACGAGCTCTCGCAGCTGGCCGAGCGGGTACGCGGCACGATCTCGCTGGCCGACGCCCGGGTGAAGAGCGCCACCGCCCCGCCGGACGAGGAGCGGCGCGGGCGCGACCCGGAGGACATGGAGCGCGAGGCCGCCCGGATCCGTGAGCAGGAGGCCGAGCTGAGCGCGGCGCTCGAAGCGGCGGAACACGCCCTGGAGGACACCGCCTCGCACCGGTCCGAGCTGGAACGGGAACTGGCGGCCGAGGAACGCCGGCTGAAGGACGCGGCCCGCGCCCTGGCGGACCGCCGCGAGGGACTCGCCCGGCTGAGCGGTCAGGTCAACGCGGCCCGCAGCCGTGCCGGTTCGGCGCAGTCGGAGATCGACCGGCTTGCCGCGTCGCGGGACGAGGCGCAGGAGCGCGCGGTCGCGGCCCAGGAGGAGTACGAGGAGCTCAAGGCGGAGGTCGAAGGGCTGGACGCCGGTGACGCCGAGCTCGGCGAGCGGCACGAGGCGGCCAGGACCGACCTGAAGGAGGCGGAGGGTGCGCTCTCCGCCGCCCGGGAGGCCGCCACCGCCGCCGAGCGCGAGCGCGCAGCGGTCGCGGCCCGCCATGACGCACTGGCCCTCGGGCTGCGCAGAAAGGACGGCACCGGTGCGCTGCTCGGTGCCCGGGACCGGTTGACGGGACTGCTCGGACCGGCCGCGGAGCTGCTCACGGTGGCCCCGGGACACGAGGTCGCGGTGGCCGCCGCCCTCGGAGCCGCGGCGGACGCGGTCGCGGTGACCGACCCGGCCACCGCGGCCGAGGCGATCCGGCTGCTGCGGAAACAGGACGCGGGACGGGCGGCGCTGCTGCTCGGGGCCGTGGCGGGAGCCGGAAGCGGCGGCGGGAACGGGGGCGGCTCCGCCACCGGTGGGGCCGATGGGCCGGTACACGTACCCGGTCAGGCGGGGGAGACGCAGACGGTCTCCCCGGACGGGGTCGCCCATGTACCGGGGCAGGGGGCGGAGCGCGTGCCGGTCCCGCAGGGCCCGGAGGGGACCGGGGTGGCGGAGTCCGGCCGTCCGGCCCTGCTGGCTCTCGAAGGCCGGGGAAATCCCGCCGTGGCCGATCTCCTCAACGGTCCCGTCGAACTCATGGCCGCCGTGCGCAGGCTGGTGCGGGACATGGTGGTCGTCGGAACGCTGGAGGACGCCGAGGACCTGGTGGCCGCCCACCCGGAACTGACTGCGGTGACCGGTGAGGGGGACGTCCTCTCGGCGCACTTCGCGCACGGCGGCTCCGCTGGGGCGCCCAGCCTCCTCGAAGTCCAGGCGTCCGTCGACGAGGCAGCCGCCGAACTGGCCGAACTGGCGGTGCGGTGCACGGAGCTGGCCGAGGCGCAGCAGCTCGCGGTGCGGAGGCGCGGCACCGTCGCGGCTCTGGTCGAGGAACTGGGGGAGCGGCGCCGGGCCGCCGAGCGGGAGAAGTCCGGAGTGGCCCAGCAGCTCGGGCGGCTGGCCGGTCAGGCACGGGGTGCGGCGGGCGAGGCCGAGCGGATGGCCGCCTCCGCGGCCCGCGCCCAGGAGGCGCTGGAGCGCGCGACCCAGGACGCGGAGGAGCTCGCGGAGCGGCTGCTCGTCGCCGAGGAGGCGTCCGGCGAGGGAATGGACGAGGAGCCGGACACCGCCGTGCGCGACCGGCTCGCCGCCGACGGTGCCAACGCCCGGCAGACCGAGATGGAGGCCCGGCTCCAGGTCCGTACCCACGAGGAACGGGTCAAGGCGCTGGCGGGCCGCGCCGATTCCCTCGACCGCGGCGCCCGTGCCGAACGGGAGGCCAGGGCACGCGTCGAGCAGCGCAGGGCGCGGCTGCGTCACGAGGCCGCGGTGGCCGAGGCCGTGGCGTCCGGCGCCCGCCAGCTCCTGGCCCATGTCGAGGTGTCCGTCGTACGGGCCGAACAGGAGCGGGTCGCCGCCGAGGCCTCGAAGGCCGAGCGGGAGCGGGAGCTGGCGGCCGAACGGCACCAGGGCCGCGAGCTCAAGGGCGAGTTGGACAAGCTGACGGACTCGGTCCACCGCGGCGAGGTGCTCGGTGCCGAGAAGCGGCTGCGGATAGAGCAACTGGAGACGAGGGCCCTGGAGGAGCTGGGTGTGGAGCCGGCCGGTCTGGCCGCGGAGTACGGGCCCGACCAGCTCGTCCCGCCGTCCCCGGCCGCGGAGGGCGAGGAGTTGCCGGAGGATCCGGAGCACCCGCGCAACCAGCCGAAGCCGTTCGTCAGGGCCGAGCAGGAGAAGCGGCTGAAGTCGGCCGAACGGGCGTATCAGCAACTCGGGAAGGTGAATCCGCTGGCCCTGGAGGAGTTCTCGGCGCTGGAGGAGCGGCACAAGTTCCTCTCCGAGCAGCTCGAGGACCTGAAGAAGACCCGGGCCGATCTGATGCAGGTCATCAAGGAGGTCGACGAGCGGGTCGAGCAGGTCTTCAGCGAGGCCTACCGGGACACGGCCCGTGAGTTCGAGGGCGTCTTCTCGCGCCTCTTCCCGGGCGGTGAGGGACGGCTCATCCTGACCGATCCGGACAACATGCTCGCGACCGGAGTGGACGTCGAGGCCCGGCCGCCCGGCAAGAAGGTCAAGCGCCTCTCCCTGCTGTCCGGTGGTGAACGGTCGCTGACGGCAGTTGCGTTGCTGGTCTCGATCTTCAAGGCCCGGCCGAGTCCGTTCTACGTGATGGACGAGGTCGAGGCGGCGCTCGACGACACCAACCTCCAGCGACTGATCCGGATCATGGAGGAGCTCCAGGAGAGCTCCCAGCTCATCGTGATCACTCACCAGAAGCGGACGATGGAGGTCGCCGACGCGCTCTACGGCGTCTCGATGCAGGGTGACGGGGTCTCCAAGGTCATCAGCCAGCGGCTGCACTGATCCTTCACCCAATCTTTAAGGCTTCAACGTACCTTTTGGGTGGTCCTGGGTAGATGTCAACGCTGGACAGGATGTTGACTTCAAAGACTGAACGCATAATCTCTGAAACGTAGATTTTACGTTCAAGTGGTGGCGACCATGAACTTATGCGCCACTGGGAACAGCTCACCCCCCACGCCTGCGTTGCGGCCAGGCACCAGGAGTTCACGTGACCAGCACATCGCAGGGACCAGAGTCCGGAGCCCGGGCGGCCCATCCGGATCACCTCGGCCATGTCATCTTCATCACGGCAGCCGCTGCGATGGGTGGCTTCCTCTTCGGTTACGACAGCTCCGTGATCAACGGGGCCGTCGAGGCGATCCGCGACAGGTACGACATCGGCTCCGGCACGCTGGCCCAGGTCATCGCCATCGCCCTGATCGGCTGCGCGATCGGCGCGGCCACCGCGGGGCGCATCGCCGACCGCATCGGCCGCATCCGCTGCATGCAGATCGCCTCGGTCCTCTTCACGATCAGTGCCGTCGGCTCGGCTCTCCCGTTCGCCCTCTGGGACCTGGCGATGTGGCGCATCATCGGTGGCTTCGCCATCGGCATGGCCTCGGTGATCGGCCCGGCGTACATCGCCGAGGTCTCACCGCCCGCCTACCGAGGCCGTCTCGGCTCCTTCCAGCAGGCGGCGATCGTCATCGGCATCGCCATCTCCCAGCTGGTCAACTACGGCATCCTGCAGATCGCCGACGGTGACCAGCGCGGCAAGATCGGCGGCCTCGAGGCCTGGCAGTGGATGCTCGGCGTGATGGTCCTGCCCGCGGTCCTCTACGGGCTGCTGTCCTTCGCCATCCCCGAGTCGCCCCGGTTCCTGATCTCGGTCGGCAAGAAGGACCGGGCCCGCCAGATCCTGGCCGAGGTCGAGGGCAAGGGCGTCGACCTCGACGCCCGGGTCACCGAGATCGAGACCGCGATGCACCGCGAGCACAAGTCCTCCTTCAAGGACCTGCTCGGCAGCCGTTTCGGATTCCTGCCCATCGTCTGGGTCGGTATCGGGCTGTCGGTCTTCCAGCAGCTCGTCGGCATCAACGTGGCCTTCTACTACTCGGCGACGCTGTGGCAGTCCGTCGGCATCGACCCGACCGACTCGTTCTTCTACTCGTTCACCACCTCGATCATCAACATCATCGGTACGGTCATCGCGATGATCCTGGTGGACCGGGTGGGCCGCCGCCCGCTCGCCCTCGTCGGCTCGTGCGGCATGGCCATCGCCCTCGCCTTCGAGGCCTGGGCATTCTCCGCCGATCTGGTCGACGGGAAACTCCCCAACACCCAGGGGACGGTCGCGCTCATCGCGGCCCATGTCTTCGTGCTCTTCTTCGCCCTGTCGTGGGGTGTCATCGTCTGGGTCTTCCTCGGCGAGATGTTCCCGAACCGGATCCGCGCCGCCGCCCTCGGGGTCGCCGCCTCCGCCCAGTGGATCGCCAACTGGGCGATCACCGCGAGCTTCCCGAGCCTCGCCGACTGGAACCTCTCGGGCACGTACATCATCTACGCCTGCTTCGCCACGCTCTCGATCCCCTTCGTCATCAAGTTCGTCAAGGAGACCAAGGGCAAGGCGCTGGAGGAGATGGGCTGATCCCCGCTGCCCCTCTCCTCGAAGCCGTACGGCCCCCGGCCCGCATCCGCGAGCAGGGGGCCGTACGCCCGTTCACCCCCCGGCCGCCCCGCAGAACAGCCGCAGGCTGCGCCACCCCTCCTCCACCGGCATCCCGCCGCACAGTGGATGCAGCACCAGACTGTCCGACCGCCCGGCCAGCTCCGCGCACTCCTGCGGGGTGACGATCCGGTAGACGCCCTCTGCCCGCAGCTCCGCCACCGTGGTCGCAGCCGAACGGACCGCCGAGCGGATGTCCTTGGACTGCCAGGAGGCGTACGTGCGCGCCTCGTGCAGGAAGTGCTCCCCGTACTCGTCCCACGCGCGGTCCGGATCCTCGGAGACGTGCAGCAGGGGCGTCCGGGCCGCGGGCATCATGCAGAAGCCCTCCGTGCCGTGCTCCGCGCGCTGCTCGTGGTAGTAGGCCTCCAGCTCCGGAAGGTGCGCGCTCGGGAACAGCGGCAGACCCAGCCTGGCCGCCCGCCGCGCCGCCGCCCGTGAACTGCCGCCCACCAGCAGGAGCGGATGCGGCCGGGTGGAGGGCCGCGGGGTGACGGTGACCCTGCGGCCGCGGAACTCGAAGGGCTCCCCGGTCCACGCCCGCAGCAGCGTCTCCAGCAGCTCGTCCTGGAGCCGGCCGCGCCTGCCCCATTCGACGCCCGCCCGTTCGTACTCCTCGGGCCGGTAGCCGATCCCGGCGACCGTGACCAGGCGGCCCGCGCTCAGCAGGTCCAGCACCGCGATGTCCTCCGCCAGCCGCAGCGGGTCGTGCAGCGGCCCGATGATCGCGGAGACCGTGACCGCGATCCGGCCGGTGGCACCGAAGACGGCACCGGCGAGGACGAACGGCGAGGGCAGCCAGGAGTTGGCGGCCCCGTGGTGCTCCTCGGTCTGCACGGTGTCGATGCCGTGCTCGTCGGCGTACGCGGCCATGTCCAGGGCGGCGCGGTAGCGGGCCGAGAGCGAGGCGGGCGTGGCATCGGGCTCTACGAGGTTGAACCGGACGACTGTGAAGGCCATGACGCTGTCCCCCTGGGTCCTGTCTGGAGTCCGCCGCCGGGCGGGCCGACGGGGCCGGACAGTAACTGACAGGGCGTCAGAAGTGTAGGGATGCGTCACGACGCCGTGCGCGCGGGCGCGGCAGGGCCGCGTACAGGCCGCCCGAGACGGCGATCGTGACGGCCCAGCCGAGCCCGTTGCGCCCCGGCCAGGTGGAGGCCAGAGGGCCGGTGAACCACTCCACGCCGGTGAGGAGCAGCCCCACCGCCAGACCCGCGGCCCAGGCCGCGACGGCCGGCCAGGCGAAGCCGCCCGAGTACCAGTAGGCACTGGTGGGGGTGGTGTCCATGAGTGCCACGGGGTCGTATGCGCGCCCCCGTAACTGGTCCACGCCGAAGACGCCGATCCAGGCGGAGAACGTCACCGCGAGCAGGTTCAGAAAGGAGACGAACGAATCGATGAAACTGGTCGCCACCATCATCAGCAGCGACCCCAGGAACAGGCTGATCGCGGCATTCACGCCGACCGCCCAGGCGCGCGGGACGCGGAATCCCAGCGTCTGCGCGGTGAATCCCGCCGAATACATCGACATGGCATTGATCAGCACCATGCCGAGCACGGCGATGAGCAGATACGGGACCGAGATCCAGTCCGGCAGCAATGCGCCGATGAAGGAGACCGGATCACGGGTCACGGCCAGCCCCGGTGTCCCCACCGCCATCACCGCCCCCATCAGCACCATCGGCAGGAACACGATTCCCGCGCCGCCCATGGTCGTCGCGACCATCGCCCGGCCGGAGGCGCTGCGGGGCAGGTAACGGGTGAAATCCGGACCGGTGGGTGCCCAGCTGATGCCGCCCGCCGCGAGGGTGCCGATGCCCGCGACCATCAGCGAGGTCGGTCCGGCCGGCCTGTCCAGGACGGCCCGCCACGGGGCCGCACCGGCCAGATGCACCAGGACGAGGACGCTGAACCCGCCGAAGAGGCAGGCGGACCACGTGGAGCACACCCGCAGCGCCCGCAGGCCCAGCCCCGACAGGAGGAAGCCGGCCGCGACGAAGCCCGTCAGCGTCACCATGATCAGGGTGGTGGTGCTGCGGATCCCGAACAGCAGGTCGAGCACGGCCAGCACTGCGTATGCGCCGGTGACGGCGTTCACCGTCTCCCAGCCCCATCGGGCGACCCAGATCAGGGTGCCGGGCGCCAGGTTCCCCCGCTGCCCGAAGACGGCCCGGGAGAGCGCCATGCCGGGCGCGCCGCCACGCTTCCCGGCGACGGAGATGAGCCCGACCAGCCCGTACGCGACGACGGGCGCGGCGACCGCGACGACCAGCACCTGCCAGAAGCTCAGCCCGTTGTAGACGATCAGTCCCGCGCCCGTGGTGAGCAGCAGCACGGTCATGTTGGCCGCGACCCAGGTGGAGAAGAGGCTGCGGACCCGGCCGGTGCGCTCACTGTCGGGCACGGGGTCCAGGCCACGGGTCTCCACGGCCAGGATCGTACCTTTACCGACATACGGCACATTGCTCCCGGCTGAATTCGGCGGCGCCGCCGTACCCCGGCTGACACACTGACCGGGCTCCGGGCGGCGGACGCCGTCCGGACCGGAACCGGAGGATGCCGTGGAGATGACCCTGTCCCGCGTGGTGCAGACGTGCGGCGGGTACCCCGCCCAGTGGGACGCCTGGACGACCGACGGTCAGTACCTGTACCTGCGCTACCGGCACGGCATCGGCTCCGTCGAACGCCAGCCGGGCCCGGACCCCGACACCTGGCACGACGACCCGGACGAGACCGTGACGGAATGGGACGACGACACCGAGCTGGGGGAGATCGAACTCCTCGACTTCCTCGCCCGCGCCGGGCTGCGGCTGGCGCCGGGGGCCGAGATCCTGAAGGCCTGAACAGAAGGGTCCGACCCCGCCGGACCGCGCGTTCCCCGATTGTCCTCGCACGTGACCGATACTGGGTGGGTTATGGAATTCGTCATCCTTGCTGTAGTCATCGCCCTGGTCGCGGTCGGCGTGATCAGCGGGCTCGTGGTCAGCAGCCGCAAGAAGAAGCAGCTGCCCCCGGCACCGTCGAGCACGCCGACCATCACTCCTCCCGCCGAGCCCCGTGTCGGCGAGGAGGCCGAGACGCCGCGCGACGAATCGCGCCGCACCATCGAGGAGGTCGGGCTCCCGCCTGCCGAGGAGCAGGCGCCCTCGGCTCCCGCGCTCGACGTCCCCGAGCCCACCGCCGGCCGGCTCGTCCGGCTGCGGGCCCGGCTCGCCCGCTCGCAGAACTCCCTCGGCAAGGGGCTGCTCACGCTCCTGTCCCGGGACAACCTCGACGAGGACACCTGGGAGGAGATCGAGGACACGCTCCTCACCGCCGACGTCGGCGTCGCCCCCACCCAGGAACTGGTGGAACGGCTCCGCGAGCGGGTCCGGGTCCTCGGTACACGTACCCCCGACGACCTGCGCACACTGCTGCGCGAGGAGCTCATCACCCTGCTCGGCACCGACTTCGACCGTGCCGTCAAGACGGAGAGCGGCGTCGACACCCCCGGCGTCGTGATGGTCGTCGGTGTCAACGGCACCGGGAAGACCACCACCACCGGCAAGCTGGCCCGGGTGCTCGTGGCCGACGGCCGCAGCGTCGTGCTGGGGGCGGCCGACACCTTCCGTGCCGCCGCCGCCGATCAGCTCCAGACCTGGGGCGAGCGCGTCGGTGCTCGTACCGTGCGCGGGCCCGAGGGCGGCGATCCGGCGTCGATCGCCTTCGACGCGGTCAAGGAGGGCATCGCCGAGGGCGCCGACGTCGTACTGATCGACACGGCGGGCCGGCTGCACACCAAGACCGGTCTGATGGACGAGCTCGGCAAGGTCAAGCGGGTGGTCGAGAAGCACGGACCGCTCGACGAGGTCCTGCTGGTGCTCGACGCCACCACCGGGCAGAACGGCCTGGTGCAGGCTCGCGTCTTCGCCGAGGTCGTCGACATCACCGGCATCGTCCTCACCAAGCTCGACGGAACCGCCAAGGGCGGCATCGTCATCGCCGTCCAGCGCGAGCTGGGCGTACCGGTGAAGCTGATCGGGCTCGGCGAGGGGCCGGACGATCTGGCCCCGTTCGAACCTGAGGCGTTCGTGGACGCCCTGATCGGCGACTGAAGACCCGCCCGAAACCGTGGAGCAGGAAGGAGCCCGGCCGCATGACACATGCGGCCGGGCTCCTCGCTGTCACGGAACGCCGGGCGGTCCCGGAGCAGTTCAGCCGCAGGGTGCCCAGCGGTGGCAGGTGTACGCCAGCGTGCCCAGCAGCAGCCGTGCCTCCGGCGGTGACGCCGCGGTGTCCAGGGCGGGCGGCCGGAGCCAGCGGACCGGGCCGCGGCCGCCCTCGTCCGAGGGCGGTGCCGTGATGTGGGAGCCGAGGCCGAGGGCCCGCAGATCCAGACCCGCGTCGTCCCAGCCCATCCGGTACAGCAGCCCGGGGAGCCCGGCGGCGGCGCCCGGGGCGACGAAGAACTGGGCCCGTCCGGCCGGGGTCACCGCGACCGGCCCCAGCGGCAGCCCCATCCGTTCCATCCGTACCAGCGCCCGGCGCCCGGAGGTCTCGGTGACGTCGAGCACATCGAAACTGCGGCCCACCGGCAGCAGCATCGAGGCGCCCGGCACCTCGGCCCACGCACGCGCCGCCGTGTCGAGCGTCGCCCCGGCCGGCACCTCCCGCGCGAAGTCCAGCGGGTGGGCGCCGGGGGAGGGGCAACCGGCCTCCCCGCACGAGCAGTTGCCGTCCGAGGCCCGCGCTCCCGGCGCGACGGCCCAGCCCCACAGTCCCGTGTACTCGGCCACCGCGGTGCCCTCGGCCGCACGGCCGCGTCGCCGTGCCCCGGATCGCAGTTCGCGGATGCCGCCGATCGTGAAGCCCATGCCCCCTCCAACGGGTCCAACTCGCCGGTGGTTACGTACCGGAGTCCAATCGTGACACTCCGGCGTCCCTGGCGATCCGGCCGGGCGCGGGGCGTGTTCCGGGGTGCTCGACCTCATTCGCGCGCCCCCGAATGCGCCTACGCGCCTCCCGCTGATCGCTGTCTGTCAAGTGAATCGCGCCTCGTCGAGGTGGCGTTCATCCGAAGGGGTGGCGAATGGTGGCGTTTCTGCAATCACCCTCACCCGGGGGGTGATCGTAGGATTACCGTCGGTACACGAACCATGGAAGTATGTGCTCCCATGGGTATGCCGGAGGCAACCCGATTTTCTGTTCGACGGTGTGCAACCTCCGTACGGGAAGCATCGGTTCACGGCATTCTGATAGTGGTTCGCGGCGACAGTTATCGGCGGGATGGGGGCGTTCCAGTGAGTGGCAGCGGCGCAGGCGATTCGAATGCCGGTAAGCGCCCGAACGGGCAATTGGGATCATGGTTCGTGCGCAGCGGCTGGTCGAAGGGCGAGCTCGCGCGCCAGGTGAACCGCAGGGCGCGCCAGATGGGCGCCCACCACATCAGCACCGACACCTCCCGGGTGCGGCGCTGGCTCGACGGCGAGCAGCCGCGCGAACCGATCCCGCGCATCCTGTCCGAGCTGTTCTCGGAACGCTTCGGCTCCGTCGTCGCCGTCGAGGACCTCGGGTTACGCGCGGCGCACCAGGCGCCGTCGGTGGCCGGGGTCGATCTGCCCTGGGCCGGACCCCAGACCGTCGCCCTGCTCAGCGAGTTCTCCCGCAGCGACCTGATGCTCGCCCGGCGCGGATTCCTCGGCAGCTCCCTCGCCCTCGCCGCCGGCCCCGCCCTCATCGAACCCATGCAGCGCTGGCTGGTGCCCGTCGTGTCCGCCGCGGCCGCGGAGCCGGATCCGGCCGGCGCCGACCGCCGCCCCTCGCGGCTCTCCGGCCCTGAGCTCGACCTGCTGGAGTCCACCACCGCGATGTTCCGCCAGTGGGATGCGCAGTGCGGCGGCGGACTGCGCCGCAAGGCCGTCGTCGGCCAGCTCCACGAGGTCACCGACCTGCTCCAGGAACCGCAGCCGTCCGCCACCGCCAAACGGCTCTTCCGCTGCGCCGCCGAACTGGCCGAGCTCGCGGGCTGGATGAGCTACGACGTCGGCCTCCAGCCCACCGCCCAGAAGTACTTCGTCCTCGCCCTGCACGCCTCCAAGGAGGCCGGCGACAAGCCGCTCGGCTCGTACGTGCTGTCAAGCATGAGCCGCCAGATGATCCACCTCGGCCGCCCGGACGACGCCCTCGAACTGATCCACCTCGCGCAGTACGGCAGCCGGGACTGCGCCACCCCGCGGACCCAGGCCATGCTGTATGCGATGGAGGCCCGCGCCTACGCAAACATGGGCCAGCCCAGCAAGTGCAAACGAGCCGTCCGGATGGCCGAGGACACCTTCCTCGACGCGGGCATCGACGGCGAGCCCGAGCCCGACTGGATCCGCTTCTTCTCCGACGCCGAGCTCAACGGAGAGAACTCGCACTCCTACCGCGACCTGGCCTATGTGGCCGGCCGCAGCCCCACGTACGCCTCGCTCGCCGAGCCCGTCATGCAGAAGGCCGTCCAGCTCTTCGGCGAGGACGACGAGCACCAGCGGTCGTACGCCCTCAACCTGATCGGGCTCGCCACGGTCCACCTCCTCAAGCGCGAGCCCGAGGAGTCCACCGTGCTGGCCGAGAAGGCGCTGCGCGTCGCCAAGAAGGTCCGCTCCGAGCGCGTCAACACCCGGCTGCGCAAGACGGTCGACACCGCGGCCAGGGACTTCGGGGACATTCCCGAGGTCGCCCGGCTCACCGATCTCCTCACCGAACAGCTGCCCGAGACCGCCGAAGCGGTCTAGGGCGTGTTTTGAAAGTCCCGCCTGCCCTCCGGGCGGACGACGCTACTTTCAAAACACGCCCTAGCAGCCCCTCAGCCCCGGCCACGACGGCCACCCCGTACAGACCGACTTCGGCTCCCCCAATTGCCAGGTCAGCGGGTGGTCGCCGTGGCCGGTTCGTGTGGTCGTTCCCGTAGCGGAGCGTCGTAACCGCACCGTATGCGGCCCCGGCCGCAGAGTAGGCCCGAGCGCGGGTACACCACGGGCGGTTCATGGGGACGTAACACGTCGCTCCCCTTCGTCACTGCGGCGAAACATCGTGCGGCATCGGCCGAAACGGCGCTGGGCGAATCTCATGGCGCATAACCGGCCCGCACCTTTTCCCCAGTGGTCCCGCACGTGGTTGTGCCCCCATCGCCCGCACGCGGCCGCACCGACGACGAGGAGACGCCGATGCCCCCAGGCATCACGACGCTTGCAGCAGACGCCCCGACGCTGTCTGCCGCCAACACCGGGTTCATGCTCATCTGCTCGGCCCTGGTGATGCTCATGACCCCGGCCCTCGCCTTCTTCTACGGAGGCATGGTCCGCGTCAAGAGCACCCTCAACATGCTGATGATGAGCTTCGTCAGCCTCGGGATCGTCACGATCCTGTGGGTGCTCTACGGATTCAGCCTCACCTTCGGCACCGACGCCGGCTCGATCATCGGATGGAGCCAGGACTACGTCGGACTCAGCGGAATCGGCGTCACGGAGCTCTGGGACGGCGCCACCATCCCGGTCTACGTCTTCGCCGTGTTCCAGCTGATGTTCGCCGTGCTCACCCCGGCCCTGATAAGCGGTGCCCTCGCCGACCGGGTCAAGTTCACCTCCTGGGCCCTCTTCATCACCCTCTGGGTCACCGTCGTCTACTTCCCGGTCGCGCACTGGGTCTGGGGCGCGGGCGGCTGGCTGGCCGAGCTCGGCGTCATCGACTTCGCCGGTGGTACCGCCGTCCACATCAACGCCGGTGCCGCGGCCCTCGGCGTGATCCTCGTCATCGGCAAGCGCGTCGGCTTCAAGAAGGACCCGATGCGGCCGCACAGCCTGCCGCTCGTGATGCTCGGCGCCGGCCTCCTCTGGTTCGGCTGGTTCGGCTTCAACGCCGGCTCCTGGCTCGGCAACGACGACGGCGTGGGCGCGGTCATGTTCGTCAACACGCAGGTCGCCACCGCCGCCGCGATGCTCGCCTGGCTCGGCTACGAGAAGCTGCGCCACGGCTCCTTCACCACCCTCGGAGCCGCCTCCGGCGCCGTCGCCGGACTCGTCGCGATCACCCCGGCGGGCGGCGCTGTCAGCCCGCTCGGCGCGATCGCGGTCGGCGCCGTCGCCGGTGTGGTGTGTGCCATGGCCGTCGGCCTCAAGTACAGGTTCGGCTACGACGACTCCCTGGACGTCGTCGGCGTCCACCTCGTCGGCGGCATCATCGGCTCCCTGCTCATCGGCTTCTTCGCCACCGGCGGCGTCCAGTCCGATGCCAAGGGCCTCTTCTACGGCGGCGGACTCGACCAGCTCGGCAAGCAGGCCGTCGGCGTCTTCGCCGTCCTCGCGTACTCTCTGGTCGTCTCCGCGATCCTCGCGTTCCTGCTCGACAGGACCATCGGAATGCGGGTCGACGAGGACGACGAGGTCTCCGGCATCGACCAGGTCGAGCACGCCGAGACCGCGTACGACTTCAGTGGCGCGGGCGGCGGTTCGTCCACCCGCTCCACGACCCCCGGGCCCGGCAGTGCGGCAGCCCCGACAAACAAGAAGGTGGACGCATGAAGCTCATCACCGCAGTCGTGAAGCCGCACCGGCTTGACGAGATCAAGGAGGCCCTCCAGGCCTTCGGCGTCCAGGGCCTCACGGTCACGGAAGCCAGCGGCTACGGGCGTCAGCGCGGCCACACCGAGGTCTACCGGGGCGCCGAGTACACCGTCGACCTCGTCCCCAAGATCCGCATCGAGGTCCTCGTCGAGGACGAGGACTCCGAACAGCTCATCGACGTCGTCGTGAAGGCCGCCAGGACCGGCAAGATCGGTGACGGCAAGGTGTGGAGCGTGCCGGTCGAGACCGCGATCCGGGTCCGCACCGGTGAACGCGGCCCGGACGCACTCTGACCGACGGTTCCGTGAACGGAAAGGCAGCTGGGTGACGAGTACCGAAGTGACCACCGAATCCGACGACTCGGGACCCAGCGGCTATGCGGCGGCCCGGCTGCGCCTCCTCCAGGAGAAGGCACAGTCCGGGCCGCCGCGCCGTGCGGCCCTCGCCGCCCTCACCGACGGATGGCTGACCGCCCTCTTCTCCTCCGCGGCCGAGCACGCGGGGGCCCGCGGCGCCGCCCTCGTCGCCGTGGGCGGCTACGGCCGGGGCGAACTCTCCCCGCGCAGCGATCTCGACCTGCTGCTCCTGCACGACGGCAGCGCCGACGCCGGAGCCGTCGCCGCACTCGCCGACCGCATCTGGTACCCCGTCTGGGACCTCGGCCTGGCCCTCGACCACTCCGTACGCACCCCGGCCGAAGCCCGAAAGACGGCCGGCGAGGACCTCAAGGTCCAGCTCGGGCTGCTCGACGCCAGGCCCGTCGCCGGGGACCTCGGACTCGTCGCGTCCCTTCGCACCGCGATCCTCGCCGACTGGCGCAACCAGGCCCCCAAACGCCTGCCTGCCCTCGACGAACTCTGCCGCGAACGGGCCGAGCGCCAGGGCGAGCTGCAGTTCCTCCTGGAACCCGACCTCAAGGAGGCCCGCGGCGGACTGCGTGACGCCACCGCCCTGCGCGCCGTCGCCGCGTCCTGGGTCGCCGACGCACCCCGCGAGGGCCTCGCCGAGGCCCGCCGCGTCCTCCTCGACGCCCGCGACGCCCTCCACCTCACCACCGGCCGCGCCACCGACCGCCTCGCCCTCCAGGAACAGGACCAGGTCGCCGCCGCCCTCGGCCTCCTCGACGCCGACGCCCTGCTGCGCCAGGTCTACGAGGCCGCCCGCACCGTCTCGTACGCCACCGACGTCACCTGGCGCGAGGTCAACCGGGTGCTGCGCGCCCGCTCGGTCCGCCCCCGGCTGCGCGCCATGCTGGGCGGCGGCAGGGCCCCGGTCGTCGACCGCAGCCCGCTCGCCGACGGCGTGGTGGAGGCCGATGGCGAGGTCGTCCTCGCCCGCACCGCCCGACCGGAACGCGATCCGGTGCTCGTCCTGCGGGCCGCGGCCGCTGCCGCCCAGTCCGAACTCCCGCTCTCCCGCCACGTCGTACGCCACCTCGCAGGCTCCGCCAAGCCGCTGCCCGTGCCCTGGCCGGCCGAGGCAAGGGAGGAGCTCGTCACCCTGCTCGGGGCCGGTGAGGCCACCGTCCCCGTCTGGGAGGCCCTGGAGGCCGAAGGGCTGATCACCCGCCTCCTGCCCGACTGGGAGCGGGTCCACTGCCGGCCCCAGCGCAACCCCGTACACACCTGGACCGTCGACCGCCACCTCGTCGAGGCGGCCGTGCGCGCCTCCTCGCTCACCCGCCGCGTCGGCCGCCCCGACCTGCTGCTCGTCGCCGCGCTGCTGCACGACATCGGCAAGGGCTGGCCCGGCGACCACTCCGTCGCCGGTGAGGTCATCGCCCGCGACATGGCCGCCCGGATCGGCTTCGAGCAGCACGACGTCGGCGTCATCGCCACCCTCGTACGCCACCATCTGCTGCTCGTCGAGACCGCCACCCGCCGCGACCTCGACGACCCGGCGACCGTCCGCTCGGTGGCCACCGCCGTCGGCACCGCCTCCACCCTGGAGCTCCTGCACGCGCTCACCGAGGCCGACGCCCTCGCCACCGGGCCCGCGGCCTGGTCCGCCTGGCGCGCCTCCCTCGTCACCGACCTGGTCAAGCGCGTCGCGGCCGTCCTCGCCGGCGAGACACCCGAGGAACCCGAGCCCGCCGCTCCCGGCGCGGAACAGGAACGCCTGGCCATCGAGGCCCTGCGCACCGGCGAACCGGTCCTCGCGCTGCACGCCCAGACCGAGACCCCGCACGAGGACGGCGCCCCCGAACCCGTCGGCGTCGAACTCCTCATCGCCCTCCCGGACCGGCCCGGCGTCCTGCCCGCCGCCGCCGGGGTCCTCGCCCTGCACCGCCTCACCGTCCGAGCCGCCGACCTGCGGGCCGTGGAGCTCCCCACCGAGCTGGGCGACACCGCCGACGTACTGCTGCTCAGCTGGCGGGTCGCGGCCGAGTACGGGTCCCTGCCCCAGGCCGCCCGGCTGCGCGCCGATCTCGTACGCGCCCTGGACGGCTCGCTCGACATCCGGTCCCGGCTGGCCGAGCGCGAGGCGGCGTACCCGCGCCGCCGCGGGGTGAAGGCCCCGCCGCCGAGGGTGACGGTCGCGGCGGCGGGCTCACAGCTGGCCACGGTGATCGAGGTGCGCGCCCAGGACGCCCCCGGACTCCTGCACCGCATCGGCAGGGCGCTGGAACAGAGCGCGGTACGGGTCCGCAGCGCGCATGTGTCGACGCTCGGGGCCAACGCGGTGGACGCCTTCTACGTCACGGATCGGGACGGCCGGCCCCTTGCCGCGGGCCGGGCGGCGGAGCTGGCCCAGGAGGTCGAGAAGGCGCTCGGCTGACCTCGTCCACCCCGTGAGGCCGCCCTCGTCCGTCACGAGAACCGGGCGAGGGCTTTGCGTTCCACGGCGTCCGGATACCCTGGGGAACGACTGACCCATACCGCCCCCGACCCTGAGGACCGACGAGCGCCGTGTTCGATACTCTCTCCGACCGCCTTGCCGCGACTTTCAAGAACCTCAGGGGCAAGGGCCGCTTGTCCGAGGCGGACATCGACGCCACGGCTCGCGAGATCCGTATCGCCCTGCTCGAGGCCGATGTCGCGCTGCCCGTGGTCCGCTCCTTCATCGCCAACGTCAAGGAGCGGGCGCGCGGCGTCGAGGTCTCCCAGGCGCTGAACCCCGCGCAGCAGATGATCAAGATCGTCAACGAGGAGCTCGTCTCCATCCTCGGTGGCGAGACCCGGCGGCTGCGGTTCGCCAAGAACCCGCCGACCGTCATCATGCTCGCCGGGCTCCAGGGCGCCGGTAAGACGACCCTCGCCGGAAAGCTCGGCCTCTGGCTCAAGAGCCAGGGCCACTCCCCGCTGCTCGTCGCCTGTGACCTCCAGCGCCCCAACGCCGTCAACCAGCTGAGTGTCGTCGCCGAGCGCGCCGGTGTCGCGGTCTTCGCCCCCGAGCCGGGCAACGGGGTCGGCGACCCGGTCCAGGTCGCCAAGGACTCGATCGACTTCGCCCGCGACAAGCAGTACGACGTCGTGGTCGTCGACACCGCGGGCCGCCTCGGCATCGACCAGGAGCTGATGCAGCAGGCCGCGGACATCCGCGACGCCGTCAGCCCCGACGAGATCCTCTTCGTCGTCGACGCGATGATCGGCCAGGACGCGGTCAACACCGCCGAGGCCTTCCGCGACGGCGTCGGCTTCGACGGTGTGGTGCTCTCCAAGCTCGACGGCGACGCCCGCGGTGGTGCGGCCCTGTCGATCGCCCACGTCACGGGCAAGCAGATCATCTTCGCGTCGAACGGTGAGAAGCTCGAGGACTTCGACGCCTTCCACCCCGACCGGATGGCCTCGCGCATCCTCGACATGGGTGACCTGCTCACCCTGATCGAGCAGGCGGAGAAGACCTTCAGCCAGGACGAGGCCGCCAAAATGGCCTCCAAGCTGGCGTCCAGCAAGGGCAAGGACTTCACGCTCGACGACTTCCTCGCCCAGATGGAGCAGGTCCGCAAGATGGGCTCCATCTCCAAGCTGCTCGGGATGCTGCCCGGCATGGGGCAGATCAAGGACCAGATCAACAACATCGACGAGCGCGACGTCGACCGCACCGCCGCGATCATCAAGTCGATGACGCCGAAGGAGCGCGCCGAGCCGACGATCATCAACGGCTCCCGCCGCGCCCGTATCGCCAAGGGCTCCGGTGTCGACGTCAGCGCCGTGAAGAACCTGGTCGAGCGGTTCTTCGACGCCCGCAAGATGATGTCGAAGATGGCGCAGGGCGGCGGCATGCCGGGGATGCCCGGGATGCCGGGCATGGGTGGCGGCCCCGGCCGGCAGAAGAAGCAGGTCAAGCAGGCCAAGGGCAAGCGCAAGAGCGGTAACCCGATGAAGCGCAAGGCCGAGGAGCAGGCCGCGGCGGCCCGTCGCGAGCAGGCGGCGCAGGGCGGCCTGCCGGCCGGTCAGGAAGACAAGAACTTCGAGCTTCCGGACGAGTTCAAGAAGTTCATGGGCTGACGCACGGCCCACGTCCCGTCCCCGAGGGGGCGCCCGCTTCACGGCGGGCGCCCCCTCGGGCGCTCCGGACGTCCGGGCTCCGGCCTACGTCGTGCAGACGAGGTAGCGGAAGACGTTGGGCATCCAGATGGTCCCGTCCCGGCGCCGGTGCGGATGCAGTGCCTCCGCCACCTCCTTCTCCACCTGGGACCGGTCCGTCGCCCGCACCGCCGCGTCGAAGAGCCGGGTCGAGAGCAGACCGCGGACCGCGCTGTCCAGGTCCGCGTAGCCGAACGGGCACGCCACCCGCCCGGAGCCGTCGGGTTTCAGCCCGGCCCGGAACGCCACGTCCTCCAGATCGTCCCGCTGGGCGCCGAGCCAGCCGCCCGACCCGGGGGAGCGCGTTCCCTCCGCGAGCCGGGACGCCACCCGCAGCACGGCCGCGGTGGCGCACCGCTCGGGCGGTCCCCAGCCGGTCAGTACGACCGTGCTGCGCCGGCTCGCCAGCGGCACCGCCGAACCCAGCGCGCCCACCAGCTCCCCGGCGTCGTCGACAGAGCAGCCGATCGGGGTGAACGCGGTGATCAGGTCGTAGGGCTCGTCAGCGGTCGCGGTGGCCGGCACGCCCTCCAGCAGCCGGTGTCCGGTGGTGGACGGGCCGGCGCCGCCGTCGGTGTCCGGGAGCAGCCGGGCCCGGGCCAGCGCGAGACGGTCGGTATCGGCGTCGACACCGGTGACGTGCGCTCCGCGGCCCGCCGCGATCAGCAGCGCCAGACCGGAGCCGCAGCCGAGGGAGAGCATCCGGGTGGCGGCCCCGACCTCCAGCCGCCGGTACACCGCCTCGTACAGCGGCGCGAGCATCCGTTCCTGGATCTCGGCCCAGTCGCGGGCTCGGGAACCGCTGTCCACGGAGGCGGTCGCCTCCGTGTACGGGTGGTGCCGGACGAGCGTTGGTGTCATGGAATGCGCCCCAATCCGCCGAGATGCCGGTCATGTCGATCGGTCGTGTCCTAGTGGACGTTTCCCCGTGCCTGTGCGGCCGCGCTTCCCCCGTATGCCAGAGAACTGCGCATCCGCCGCCGCGTCCAGGGGTCTACGGGCAATGGTTGCCTCCGCTGCCGCTCGCCGGTCCAGTCTCACCCGACATGCGGGGGCGGGCACGTCGAGAAGGCGGGAGCGGGGTGGCGACGCGCCGGGGGAGAGGCGGCCGGTGCGGGTCGCGGGCCCGGTACTGTCGGTGCCGAGCGCCGCGCGCGCCGAGGTTCCGGGCGCCCGGGTGGTGCGGTTCCCAGGGGGCGTACGCGCCGTCTACGCGCTCGGGCGTACACGTCGCTACGTACCACCTTGGTGTGAGCTGTGAGACTTCTCCGCAGATCAGCGCACCCGCCCTCGTCAGGACGCATCAAGGGCAACTGACTGGTACGTGCAAATTATTTGGGATGGCCCGGAATCGGAACACCGGGGCACTCACGCTCGTTGTCACGACGTGAGCACGACACCACCTGTACTTGCCGCAGAGCTGGCACAGGCGTGGGCCGACATTCAGCGGTACCACCCCGAGCTGCCCGATCTTGCCGCGCCCGAGTCCCTGATCGGAGAGTCCTCGTCCGCCTGTGGCGCCGAGCTCTCCTTCGAACGGCTGCTCCATGAGGCAGTCCATGGCATCGCCGCCGCGCGAGGTGTCCGCGACACCTCACGCGCCGGCCGTTACCACAACCGTCGATTCCTCGCGATCGCCGAGGAGCTGGGCCTCGATCACGCCGAGGAGCCCCACCCCAGCAGTGGCTTCTCGCTGGTCACGCTCAACCCCGAGGCCAAGCGCCGGTACCGGCCGACGACGGAACGGCTGCAGCGCGCCCTCAAGGCGCACACCGTGGCCACCGCCGCCGACACCAAGCGCTCCTTCCGCGGCCCGGCCGCCCGGCACGGCTCCTCCGGAGGGGGCGTGCGGGTCAAGGCCGTCTGTGACTGCGGTCGCAACGTGCGCGTCGTCCCGTCGGTCCTCGCACAGGCCCCGATCGTCTGCGGCGGCTGCGGAAAGCCGTTCCGGATCCCGGAAGCAGTGGTCGCGGTGGGGTGAGCCGATGTGGTGTGGCACAATGGCTAGCTGTACTCGACAGTCGCACAGGACCCCTCTCTCCTCCGGCTGACGCGTCCATCGGGCACCCCGAGTACCGCAACCCCACGTGGCATCTTCGTTGTGCCCAACCACGTCATAGACCAGGAGACACCACTTCCGTGGCAGTCAAGATCAAGCTGAAGCGTCTGGGCAAGATCCGTTCGCCTCACTACCGCATCGTCGTCGCCGACTCCCGTACCCGCCGTGATGGCCGGGCCATCGAGGAGATCGGCCTGTACCACCCGGTGCAGAACCCCTCGCGCATCGAGGTCAACGCAGAGCGCGCGCAGTACTGGCTGTCCGTCGGCGCCCAGCCGACCGAGCCGGTTCTCGCGATCCTGAAGCTGACCGGTGACTGGCAGGCCCACAAGGGCCTTCCGGCCCCCGCGCCGCTGCTGCAGCCGGAGCCCAAGGCTGACAAGCGCGCCCTCTTCGAGGCCCTGACCAAGGACTCCGGCGAGGAGTCCAAGGGCGAGGCCATCACGCAGAAGGCGAAGAAGGCCGACAAGAAGGCGGACGAGGCTGCTGACGCAGCCGCGCCCGCCGAGTCGACCGAGGCCTGAGCATGCTCGAGGAGGCTCTCGAGCACCTCGTGAAAGGCATCGTCGACAACCCCGAGGACGTGCAGGTCGCCTCGCGCACCCTGCGTCGTGGCCGTGTGCTCGAGGTTCGGGTCCACCCCGATGACCTCGGCAAGGTGATCGGCCGCAACGGCCGCACCGCACGCGCGCTGCGTACCGTCGTCGGCGCCATCGGCGGCCGTGGTATCCGTGTCGACCTCGTCGATGTGGATCAGGTTCGCTGACAGAGTTGAACACCGGCACGGGCCGGGGAGGGCCATGCGCCCGCCCCGGCCCGTCGTCGTACGACAGGAGAGACACAAGGTGCAGTTGGTAGTCGCGCGGATCGGTCGCGCCCACGGCATCAAGGGCGAGGTCACCGTCGAGGTGCGCACGGACGAGCCGGAACTCAGGCTCGGACCCGGCGCCGTACTGGCCACCGAACCGGCCTCGACGGGACCGCTGACGATCGAGACCGGCCGGGTGCACAGCGGTCGGCTGCTGCTGCGTTTCGAGGGCGTACGGGACCGTACGGGCGCCGAGGCGCTGCGCAACACGCTCCTGATCGCCGACGTCGACCCGGCCGAGCTCCCGGAGGACCCCGAGGAGTTCTACGACCATCAGCTGATGGACCTGGACGTGGTTCTCGCCGACGGCACCGAGATCGGCCGGATCACCGAGATCACGCATCTGCCGTCCCAGGACCTCTTCATCGTGGAGCGCCCCGACGGCACCGAGGTGATGATCCCGTTCGTCGAGGAGATCGTCACCGAGATCGACCTCGACGAGCAGCGCGCGGTGATCTCCCCGCCCCCGGGTCTGATCGACGAGAGCGAGGCCGTCGTGGTCTCCACGCGCGACGAGGAAGCTGCGGCCGACGCCGCCGAGGGCGGGAAAGACGCCTGATGCGCCTCGACGTCGTCACGATCTTCCCCGAGTACCTGGAACCGCTGAACGTCTCGCTCGTCGGCAAGGCCCGCGCCCGCGGCCGGCTCGACGTGCACGTGCACGATCTGCGGGAGTGGACGTACGACCGCCACAACACGGTCGACGACACCCCCTACGGCGGTGGCCCCGGCATGGTCATGAAGACCGAGCCGTGGGGCGACGCCCTGGACGAGACCCTGGCCGGCGGTTACGAGACCGGGGCGCACTCCCCGGTGCTCGTGGTGCCCACGCCGAGCGGCCGGCCGTTCACCCAGGAACTCGCCGTCGAACTCTCCGAGCGGCCCTGGCTGATCTTCGCCCCGGCCCGCTACGAGGGCATCGACCGGAGGGTCACCGAGGAGTACGCGACCCGGATACCGGTCGTCGAGGTGTCCATCGGCGACTACGTGCTGGCGGGCGGGGAAGCCGCGGTGCTGGTCATCACGGAGGCGGTGGCCCGGCTGCTGCCCGGCGTGCTCGGCAACGCCGAATCGCACCGGGACGACTCCTTCGCCCCCGGCGCGATGGCCGATCTGCTGGAGGGGCCCGTCTACACCAAGCCGCCCGAGTGGCGCGGACGCGGGATCCCGGACGTGCTGCTCAGCGGCCACCACGGCCGCATCGCGCGCTGGCGCCGGGACGAGGCCTTCCGTCGTACCGCGCTCAACAGGCCCGATCTGATCGAGCGGTGCGAGGCCTCCGCCTTCGACAAGAAGGACCGCGAGATGCTCTCGATCCTCGGCTGGTCACCGGAGCCGGGCGGCCGATTTTGGCGCAGGCCCGCAGCCGTGGAAGAATAGGCCGCTGCTGTACGTCCGACGCGCGCCCCTGCCACAGGGGGAACGACGCCCGCCCGACGCGATCAGCACCCCGAACTCATCACTCTCCCGTCGATGACCTGTGGCATCGGCGAAGAAAGCAGACATCATGACTTCCCTGCTCGATGGCGTCAACGCCGCCTCGCTGCGCACCGACGTCCCGGCGTTCCGCCCCGGTGACACCGTCAACGTTCACGTCCGCGTGATCGAGGGCAACCGCTCCCGTATCCAGCAGTTCAAGGGCATCGTCATCCGCCGCCAGGGCGCGGGCGTCGGCGAGACCTTCACGGTCCGCAAGGTCTCCTTCCAGGTGGGCGTCGAGCGCACCTTCCCGGTGCACAGCCCGATCTTCGAGAAGATCGAGGTCGTCACCCGCGGTGACGTCCGTCGCGCCAAGCTGTACTTCCTCCGTGAGCTGCGCGGCAAGGCCGCGAAGATCAAGGAGAAGCGCGACCGCTGAGCTGGCTCCCAGGTCCACAGCCAGGCCGGATAAACTCTGGCCCCGATGGACACGGAAGCAAGACCCACGGAGCGCGACCGCTCCTCCGCTGCCCCTTCGGGGCCGGAGGACCGGTCGCGCTTTTCGCGTATCCCGCACCGTTTCGCGGCGTCGATGTCGTGGCGGCGCACCCTCGCGCTCGGCGCCGTCTGCGCCGCCTGCGTACTGCTCTTCAGCGCCTTCGTGGTGCAGCCCTTCCTGATTCCCAGCGGCTCGATGGAGACCACGCTGCGGATCGGGGACCGGGTGCTGGTCAACAAACTGGCGTACCGTTTCGGCTCCGTACCCCGGCGCGGCGACGTGGTGGTCTTCGACGGCACCGGCTCCTTCATGCAGGAGGCGCCGCAGGAGAACCCGGTCACCGGACTGCTGCACGGGGCGGCGGCTTCCCTGGGGCTCGCGGAGCCCGCCGAGACCGACTTCGTGAAGCGGGTGGTGGGCGTGGGGGGCGACCGGGTGGTCTGCTGCGACAAGCGGGGGAGGGTCGAGGTGAACGGCCGGCCGGTGGACGAGGACTACCTGTTCGCCGGTGATGTGCCGTCGCGGGTGCCCTTCGACATCGTCGTGCCGGACGGCTCGCTCTGGATGATGGGTGATCACCGCAGCCGGTCCCGGGACTCCCGTGACCACCTCGGTGAACCAGGGGGCGGCATGGTGCCCGTCGACAGGGTGATCGGCCGGGCCGACTGGATCGGCTGGCCGCTCGGCCGGCTGGGCTCGCTGCCGGGCACCGGAGCCTTCGACGGCGTACCGGCGCCGGGGGCGACGCATGGGTAACCACGGGCGGCGGCACGGCGCTGCCGACCCCGGGAGACCGCTGCCCACCGGCACCGGGCCGACCGTCGCCCGCTCGCTGCCCACCCGGGCGGAGCGGCGCAAGCTGGCCCGCAAGGTGAAGCGGAAGCGGCGCAGATCCGCGATGAAGGAGATACCCCTCCTCATCACCTTCGCGCTGCTGATCGCACTGGTCCTCAAGACCTTCCTGGTGCAGGCCTTCGTGATCCCGTCCGGATCCATGGAACAGACCATCCGGATCGGCGACCGGGTCCTGGTGGACAAGCTGACCCCCTGGTTCGGATCCCGGCCGCAGCGTGGTGACGTGGTCGTGTTCAACAACCCCTCCGACTGGCCGCCGCCGAATCCGGTGACGGCTAAAAAGTCACCTGTCGTCGTCAAGCAGGTGAAGGAGGTGCTGACCTTCATCGGGCTGCTGCCGTCCGACGACGAGCAGGACCTGATCAAACGTGTGGTCGCCGTCGGCGGTGACACGGTGAAGTGCTGCGACAAGGACGGCCGGCTCATGGTCAACGGCCAGGCCGTCGACGAGCCCTATCTTTTCCCCGGCAATCCCCCCTCCACGATCAAATTCGAGGTAAAGGTTCCAGCCGGACGAATCTTCGTGATGGGTGACCATCGCTCCAATTCCGCCGATTCACGTTTCCACCTGGACAAGACGGCCGACGGCACGGTTTCCGAGGATGCCGTAGTGGGACGAGCCGTGGTGATCGCCTGGCCCTTCGGGCACTGGCGGAAACTGGAGGAACGTTCGTCGTTCTCCTCGGTCCCGGACCCGCGCGCCGGGACGGCGGCTGCCCCCGGACCGTCGAATAGTGTGTCCCAGGATCCCAACGGAATGATCCGGCTCCCGACCCCTGCGGAACTCCCGCTCGTTATGGGAGTGGTTGGCCTGCACCGGCTAGGGCGCAGGCGGTGGCACGGAATAAGGAGCAGATGTGGGGGATTTGGCGGTGGGCGCACGATCCGGACACGACGAACCCGAGGACCGGCCGGACATTCCGGTGAACGCCGAGGCGGCCGGGACGACGGAGGATCGTACGGAGAGTGACGGCGACTCCCCGAGCGACAGCGGGAGTACGGCCCGGAAGAAGCCCCGCTCCTTCTGGAAGGAGCTTCCTCTTCTCATCGGTATCGCTCTGGTTCTGGCGTTGCTGATCAAGACGTTTCTGGTGCAGGCGTTCTCGATTCCGTCGGATTCGATGCAGAACACCCTTCAGCGGGGTGACCGGGTGCTGGTCGACAAGTTGACGCCGTGGTTCGGTTCGGAGCCGGAGCGCGGTGAGGTCGTCGTCTTCCACGACCCGGGCGGTTGGCTGGAGAACACCCCGGCCGCCGATCCGAACGCGGTGCAGAAGTTCCTCAGTTTCATCGGTCTGATGCCGTCGGCCGAGGAGAAGGACCTGATCAAGCGGGTCATCGCGATCGGCGGCGACACGGTGGAGTGCAAGGCGAACGGTCCGGTCAAGGTCAACGGCAAGGCGCTGGACGACAAGTCCTTCATCTTCAAGGGCAACACCCCTTGTAACGACGAGCCGTTCGGCCCGGTGAAGGTCCCCAAGGGCCGGATCTGGGTGATGGGCGACCACCGTCAGAACTCCCTCGACTCCCGCTATCACCAGGAGCTGCCGGGCGGCGGGACCGTTTCCACGGACGAGGTGGTCGGCCGGGCCGTGGTGGTCGCATGGCCGATCAACCGCTGGGCCACCCTGCCGGTCCCGAAGACCTTCGACCAGCCGGGGCTGAATGCCGCGGCGGCGATGACGCCCGGTGCGCTCGGCTTCGCGGGCGCCCTGCCGATCGTGCTCTGGCGCAGGCGGCGCCGTGGCGGGCCGGTGCGGCAGAAGTAGGGACGCGGAGCCGCCCGTGGGGCCGCTGTCCCGGCAGGGGCAGTAGCCCCGGGGAACCCCCGCTCGTTGTGCAGGGGGGCGGGTTAGTGATGGGCAGGCCCGGTGGGCAGGCGTTGGTGCAGAGTGAGGAATGAATGTGAGCGACGTGGCAGGCGGAGCGCGATCCGGACACGAACGGTCCACGGAGAGGCTCGAGCAGCCCGCTGCCCCCGCCTTCGATCCGGTGGGCGGGGCCGGTGTCCCCGGAGCGCCGGACGACGCGCACGTTTCGGAACGGGCCGGAAGGAAGCGGTCGAAGAAACCGCGCCCCTTCTGGAAGGAGCTTCCTCTTCTCATCGGTATCGCTCTGGTTCTGGCGTTGCTGATCAAGACGTTTCTGGTGCAGGCGTTCTCGATTCCGTCGGATTCGATGCAGAACACCCTTCAGCGGGGTGACCGGGTGCTGGTCGACAAGTTGACGCCGTGGTTCGGTTCGGAGCCGGAGCGTGGCGAGGTCGTCGTCTTCCACGACCCGAGCGGCTGGCTGGACGGGGAGCCCACCCCTGAGTCGAACGCGGTGCAGACCTTCCTGAGCTTCATCGGTCTGATGCCGTCGGCCCAGGAGAAGGACCTGATCAAGCGGACGATCGCGGTCGGCGGTGACACCGTGTCGTGCAAGAAGGGCGGCCCGGTCGTGGTCAACGGGAAGGAACTCGACGAGCCGTACATCTTCCCCGGCAACACCGCGTGCGACGACATGCCCTTCGGGCCCTTCAAGGTGCCCGACGGCAAGATCTGGGTGATGGGCGACCACCGCCAGGACTCCGCGGACTCCCGCTATCACACCAACGACGCGAACAAGGGCTTCGTGCCGGTCGACGACGTCGTGGGCCGCGCCGTGCTGGTGGCCTGGCCGGTCGGCCGCTGGGCGACCCTGCCGGTCCCGGACACCTTCGACCAGCCGGGCATCAGCGCCGCGGCGGCGCTCGCACCGGGTGCGCTCGGCATGGCGGGAGCCCTGCCCTTCGTGATCCTGCGCAGGCGGAGGCTGACCAGCGGGCGTACCGCCGGGTAGGGTGCCGACTCGGATCAGCGATTGTCGATCTCCGATGGGGGACGCTGGGATGAGTGGAACAGGACGTACGGATGACGGCCGCGGCCGTCTCGGCAGCAGGCTGTCGGGGCTGGCGGTGGCCGTCGGCTGTGTGCTCTTCCTCGGCGGCTTCGCCTGGGCGGCAGTGGTGTACCGGCCGTACACGGTGCCGACCGGCTCGATGACACCGACGGTGAACGCGGGCGACCGGGTCCTCGCGGAGCGGGTGGACGGCAGCGAGGTGCGCCGGGGCGATGTGGTGGTCTTCACCGATCCGGAGTGGGGCGACATGCCGATGGTGAAGCGCGTCGTCGGGATCGGCGGCGACAAGGTCGCCTGCTGCGAGAAGGACGGCAGGCTCACGGTCAACGGCATATCCGTCGAGGAACCGTATCTGCAGTCGACGGACCCCGCATCGGCGAACGACTTCACGGCGAAGGTGCCCAAGGGACAGCTGTTCCTCCTGGGCGACGACCGCCGGGTCTCGCTGGACTCCCGGGTCCATCTGGAGGACAGCGAACACGGCTCGGTACCCCGCAGCGCCGTGACGGCCCGGGTGGACGCCGTCGCCTGGCCGCTGGGCAGCATGGTCGCACGCCCGCAGGCCTTCGCCGCGCTGCCGGGCGGGGTGTCCTCCGAGGGGCCGCTCAAGCTTCAGCTCGGGGTCGTGGTCGGGGGTGTGGTGCTCATCCTGGCCGGTGCCGTGTACGGGCCTGTCGCCGCCCGCTCGGCCAGGTCCAGGCGGAACAAGCAGGAGAGGGCCGTCGCCGGTGTCCGCTGAGAAGCGCAAGGTCGCCCGCCTGGTACTCCTCGATCCGGACGACCGCGTTCTGCTGATGCACGGGTACGAACCGGAGGACCCCGCCAGCACCTGGTGGTTCACCCCCGGCGGAGGGCTGGAGGGCGACGAGACCCGGGAGCAGGCCGCGCTGCGCGAACTGGCAGAGGAGACCGGGATCAGGGACGCCGTACTGGGCCCGCTGCTCTGGAAGCGGATGTGCTCCTTCTCGTTCGACGGCCGGCGCTGGGACCAGGACGAGTGGTACTTCCTCGCCCGTACGGCACAGACCCTGACGGACACCAGTGGGCAGACCGGGCTGGAACGGCGCAGTGTCGCGGGTCTGAGGTGGTGGACCTCCGCCGAACTGTCGGCGACGCGTGAGACGGTGTACCCGACCAGACTCGCCGGGCTGCTTCGCACGCTGCTCGACGACGGTCCCCCGCGTACGCCGTTGGTTCTTGCTCCCGAAATCGCCTGAGCGTCCGGGGCGCCGGGGCCTGGCGCACAATGGGGGAACGCACGGCTGAAGGGGAACATGCCAATGAGCGCCGAGGACCTCGAGAAGTACGAGACCGAGATGGAGCTGAAGCTCTACCGGGAGTACCGCGATGTCGTCGGTCTGTTCAAATATGTGATCGAGACCGAACGGCGCTTCTACCTCACCAATGACTACGAGATGCAGGTGCACTCGGTCCAGGGCGAGGTGTTTTTCGAGGTGTCCATGGCGGATGCCTGGGTGTGGGACATGTACCGCCCCGCACGGTTCGTCAAGCAGGTGAGGGTGCTGACGTTCAAGGACGTCAACATCGAAGAGCTCAACAAGAGCGATCTCGAACTTCCGGGTGGCTGAGTTGTCCACATTCCCCGGCTTGTCCACCAAGATCCACTAAAGCCGGGCGGACGCGTCAGAGTCGGTGCCGGAGGTGGTGCCGATATGAACGCACGGGGGGCACTCGGGCGGTACGGCGAGGATCTGGCGGCGCGGCTGCTGACCGACGCCGGCATGTCCGTACTGGAGCGGAACTGGCGCTGTCGCGCCGGCGAGATCGACATCGTCGCGCGGGACGGCGACGCGCTCGTCATCTGTGAGGTGAAGACGCGCAGGGCGGGTGCGTTCGAGCATCCGATGGCCGCCGTCACCCCGGCCAAGGCGGACCGGCTGCGCCGGCTGGCCGAGCTCTGGCTCGACCGGCACGGCGGTCCGCCGCCGGGCGGGGTCCGGATCGACCTGGTCGGCGTGGTGCTGCCCAGGCGCGGTGCGCCGCTGGCCGAGCATGCGCGGGGGGTGGCCTGATGGGGTTCGCGCGTGCCTGCTCGGTGGCCCTGGTCGGCGTCGAGGGCGTGGTGGTCGAGGTCCAGGCGGACCTGGAGCCAGGGGTGGCGGCCTTCACACTGGTGGGGCTGCCCGACAAGAGCCTGGTGGAGAGCCGGGACCGGGTGCGGGCCGCCGTGGTCAACTCCGGCGCGGAGTGGCCGCAGAAGAAGCTCACCGTGGGCCTGTCCCCGGCCTCCGTACCCAAGGGTGGTTCGGGGTTCGACCTCGCCGTCGCCTGTGCGGTGCTCGGCGCGGCCGAGCGGATCGACCCCGCAGCGATCGCCGATGTGGTGATGATCGGGGAGCTGGGACTCGACGGCCGGGTGCGGCCGGTGCGCGGGGTGCTGCCCGCCGTCCTGGCCGCGGCGGAGGCGGGCTACCGCCAGGTGGTCGTCCCCGAGCAGACGGCGGGCGAGGCGGCCCTGGTGCCCGGTGTCTCCGTGCTCGGGGTGCGAAGCCTGCGACAGCTGATCGCCGTGCTCTGCGACGAGCCCGTGCCCGGCGAACAGGAGCCGCACGACCAGGGGCGCCCCGACACCATGCTGGCCGGGCTGATGGTGCCCGGCGCCGGTATGGGCACCGGCATCGCCCGCGGTCCGGCGCAGGGCGAGGGGCACCGGCCCGACCTGGCGGACGTCGCGGGTCAGGAACGGCCGCGCAAGGCCCTGGAGGTGGCCGCCGCGGGTGGCCACCACCTCCTGCTGTCCGGACCACCGGGAGCGGGCAAGACCATGCTCGCCGAACGGCTCCCCGCGATCCTCCCGCCCCTGTCCAGGCAGGAATCCCTCGAGGTGACGGCGGTGCACTCGGTGGCCGGCATCCTGCCGCCGGGCGAACCCCTGGTCTCCCGGGCGCCGTACTGCGCACCGCACCACTCGGCGACCATGCAGTCGCTGGTCGGCGGGGGAAACGGGCTGCCGCGGCCCGGAGCGGTGTCGTTGGCTCATCGCGGCATCCTCTTTCTCGACGAGGCGCCGGAATTCTCCGTGCGGGCGCTGGACGCGCTGCGCCAGCCGCTGGAGTCGGGGCACGTGGTGGTGGCGCGCAGCGCCGGGGTGGTGCGGCTGCCGGCCCGGTTCCTGATGGTGCTGGCGGCCAACCCGTGCCCGTGCGGGCGGCACACCCTGAGCGGGGCGGGCTGCGAGTGTTCGCCCTCCTCGGTCCGGCGCTACCAGGCGCGGCTCTCCGGCCCGTTGCTCGACCGGGTTGATCTGCGGGTGCTCGTGGACCCCGTCAGGCGCGCGGACCTGATGGGGCAGGGCGGCCGGGGCGAATCGACCGCGTCGGTGGCCGCACGGGTCCAGGAGGCCCGGGGAAGGGCGGCGGAGCGACTGGCGGGCACGCCGTGGACCACCAACAGCGAGGTGCCGGGACACGAGCTGAGGACCCGGCTGACGGCGGCACCCGGGGCGTTGATGGCGGCCGAGCGGGACATGGAAAGGGGCCTGCTCACCGCGCGCGGCCTGGACCGGGTGCTGCGGGTGGCGTGGACCGTCGCGGATCTGCGCTCCGCCGACCGGCCGGACGCCTCGGACATCGCGGTGGCACTTGAGCTGCGGACCGGGATCCCACGAGGGGCCCCGATGGGGGCGGGGGCGGGAACGACATGACGGGGCGAGGGGCCGGGGGAGCCGGGGCGACAGGGGGCGCCGGGGTGAGCGCTCTGCTGCCCGGCTCCGGGTACGGGCGGGCGGCCGGGGAGTGTGCCGGGCCGCACTCCGGTGGGGTGAGCGATCGGGTGCGGCTGGCGCGGGCCGCGCTGACCCGGATCCTGGAACCTGGGGACGAGCGCGGCGGCCGCTGGCTACGGGAGTGCGGCCCGGTGGAACTGCTGCGGCGGATCACCGCCGGGGACGGATCGGCCGAGCGACTGCACGGCATGACGGCGAAACGGCTGGCCGGCTACCGACTCCGGGCGGAGACGGCCGAGCCCGGGCGGGATCTGGCGTCGGTGGCCGCGGTCGGCGGACGCTTCGTCTGCCCCGGCGACCGGGAGTGGCCGAGCCAGCTGGACGACCTGGGTGACACCAGACCGACCGGGCTCTGGGTGCGGGGGAGGCCCGATCTTCGGCTCTGGGCGCTGCGCTCGGTCGCGGTGGTCGGCGCCCGGGCCTGCACACCGTACGGGGCGCACATGGCCACGACCCTCGGCGCGGGTCTCGCGGAGCGGGGGTGGGTGGTCGTCTCGGGTGCGGCCTTCGGTGTCGACGGGGCCGCTCACCGGGGCGCGCTCGCCGCGGGTGGGGCGACGACGGCGGTGCTGGCCTGCGGGGTGGACGTCGCCTACCCCCGCGGGCATGCCGAACTGATCGGGCGCATGGCCGAACAGGGACTGGTGATCGGCGAACTGCCACCCGCCGATCACCCCACCCGGACCAGATTCATCCTCCGGAACAGGGTGATCGCCGCGTTGACGCGGGGGACCGTCGTGGTCGAGGCCGAACACCGCAGCGGCTCCCTGGTCACGGCGCGCTGCGCCCAGCGGCTCGGCCGCTTCACCATGGGCGTCCCGGGGCCCGCCACCAGCGGTCTGTCGGCAGGTGTCCATGAACTGCTGCGGGGCGAGGGCGTGCTGGTGACGGATGCCGCGGAAGTCGCCGAACTGGTGGGAGACATGGGGGAACTCGCACCGTCGCGACGCGGTCCGGTGCTCCCGCGCGATCTGCTCGACGCGGTCTGCACCCGGGTGCTCGACGCGTTGCCTGGCCGCGGCGCCACCGACGTACGCGAGGTGGCCCGTACCGCGGGAACGAGTGCCGACGAGGCGCTCGCCAGGCTGTACGAACTGCACTCACTGGGGTTCGTCGAACGTCAAGGCGAGGGATGGCAGTTGACGCGAAGGCCCACTTGCAATGACGACGCGCGGCGAGGCGGTTCTTGACCTGGGGCATTCGGGTGAAAAGGTGATGCCGATGACCTCGGCGGATCGTTCGGCAGCGCCTCCGGGACCGGCGCGGGACGCGTCGGTCCCGGAGGTGGCCATGTCCTCGTCCGCGTGCGCCGCCGCGTCCTCGGTGGCCGTCGGAGCGGTCTGCGGTCCGGCGTCCCGCGCGGCACCCGCTGCCGTGTCCGTTCGCCCGGAATCGCACTGCTCCGATCCCATATCCTGCGCGCACTGCGACACTTCAGTCACGCTACGCTCACAAGGATCCTGCCCCAGACGTACATCCCCCAGCACTTCACAGCAGAACGGCTCAAGGCACCACATGCCCCAGCACACCTCCGGGTCTGACCGCGCGGCAGTACCACCGGCTGCGCGTGGCACTGTGCGCCCTCCCGCCCCCTCCTCGCTCGACGAGTTGTGGCGTTCGTACAAGACGACGGGCGACGAGCGGCTGCGGGAGCAGCTGATCCTGCACTACTCGCCCCTGGTGAAGTACGTCGCCGGCCGGGTGAGCGTCGGCCTGCCCTCCAACGTCGAGCAGGCCGACTTCGTCTCCTCCGGGGTCTTCGGGCTGATCGACGCGATCGAGAAGTTCGACATCGAGCGTGCGATCAAGTTCGAGACGTACGCGATCACCCGTATCCGGGGCGCGATGATCGACGAACTCCGGGCCCTGGACTGGATCCCGCGCTCCGTGCGACAGAAGGCGCGGGCCGTCGAGCGCGCCTACGCCACGCTGGAGGCGCGGCTGCGGCGCACTCCGTCGGAGGCGGAGGTCGCTGCGGAGATGGAGATCGGGCTGGAGGAACTCCACGCGGTTTTCAGCCAGTTGTCGCTGGCGAACGTGGTCGCGCTGGAAGAGCTGCTCCATGTGGGCGGCGAGGGCGGTGACCGGCTGAGCCTGATGGACACGCTTGAGGACACCGCCGCCGACAATCCGGTGGAGGTGGCCGAGGGCCGTGAGCTCAGAAGGCTGCTCGCCCGGGCGATCAACACCCTCCCCGACCGCGAGAAGACGGTCGTCACGCTCTACTACTACGAGGGCCTGACCCTCGCAGAGATCGGCAACGTCCTCGGCGTCACGGAGAGCCGGGTCAGCCAGATCCACACCAAGTCGGTACTGCAGCTGCGGGCGAAACTGGCCGACGCCGGACGCTGAGACGGCCCCCGGGCGCCGCCCGGCCGGCCCTGCTCCAGCCACGGATCGGGGCCGCCCGCCCCCTGACGGGCACCGGCCGCCGTAGAGTGGAGCCGTGCCCAGGATTCGAGCGGCCTCCGTGGCCGAGCACCGGACCATGCAGCGCGGCGCCCTCCTGGACGCAGCGCGTTCCCTGCTGTCCGAGGGAGGCACGGAGGCCTTGACCTTCCCCGCCCTCGCCGAGCGCACGGGCCTCGCCCGGTCCTCCGTCTACGAGTACTTCCGCTCCCGCGCCGCCGTCGTCGAGGAGCTCTGCGCCGTCGACTTCCCCGTCTGGGCGGCGGAGGTGGAGAGCGCGATGGAGCGGGCGGGGACGCCGGAGGAGAAGATCGAGGCGTACGTACGACGGCAGCTCGATCTAGTCGGGGACCGGCGCCACCGGGCCGTCGTCGCCATCTCCGCGAGCGAGCTGGATGCCGGCGCCCGGGAGAAGATCCGCGCCGCGCACGGCGGGCTGATCGCCATGATCGTCGAGGCGCTCGTCGATCTGGGCCACGAGCAGCCCCGGCTGGCGGCCATGCTGCTGCAGGGCTCTGTGGACGCCGCGGTGCGCCGTATCGAGCTGAGTGTGGCGGAGGAGCCCGGAGTGATCGCGGACACCGCCGTCGCCATGATCCTCCGCGGTGTCCGGGGCGCGGCCCCCGGCGGACAGGACTGACGCCGGCGCATCGCCGCGACCCCCGGCAGCAGCACGCAACCGGCGGATGTGCCTGCCGGAAGCAGCACCCCGGCCGGAAGTGCCGCCCCTGTCGGACTCCCCGCCCGGGGCGGAGGCGCTGTCCCTGCCGGAGTTGCCGCCAGGGGCGGAATCAGTGCCTCTGCCGGGGTCGCCGCCCTGGCCGTAAGCAGCGTCTCTGCCGGGGTCGCCGCCCCTGCCGTAAGCCGCGCCCCTGCCGGACTCCCCGCCCCGGCCCGATGTGCCGCCCCGGCCGCCATCACCGTCTCGGAGGCCGGGTTCGTGCTGGATTGCGGTGGTACAGATGAATCCGGTTCGGGTACGCCGGTCACTGGCAGCAGACGGGAGGGTCCGCGTCGCAGCAGTGAGGGTGGCAGCAACGACAGCGGGTCCAGATAGGCCTCCGCGCGCCGCAGCCCCCAGTGCAGACAGCCGGACGGACAGTGGAACGGCCCTTGCGCCATGACCGCCACCACCTGTCCCGCGGTGACCTCGTCCCCCTTCGTGACCAGCGGCCGCACCGGCTCGTACGTGGTCCGCAGCGGCGGATCGCCCGTCCCGGCCAGCTCGATCGCCAGCACTCCGCGCCCTGCGACGGCGCCCGCGAAAGAGACCCGGCCGGAAGCGGCCGCGAGCACCGCCGTCTCCGGTCCGGCGGCGAGATCCACCCCGCGGTGCCCGCGCCCGTAGTCCGTGGCGGGCGGCTCCCAGCCCCGCACGACGGAGGGCCGGCCCTCCAGCGGCCAGACCCGTCCGCGGTCCGGCGGCGGACCGGGCGGAGCGGGCGCGGTGATGTCCGCGGCCGGCCGCTCGGCTTCGGTGGCCGCCGCCCCGCACCACCACCCCGACGCGAGCAGCGCCGTGGCGATCGCCGCCGAGGCGACCCGCAGCAGGCGCCGAGGTCCGCCAGGGCCGCGGCGCGGCCTCCCGCCCTGCGCACCGCGGCTGCCGGTCCGGACCCGGCATCCGGGCCGGTCAGATGTGTTTCGCATGGCCCAACCGTCCCCCGGCGACCCGGTTCGTGGGGGATCATGGACCGGATCTGTGGAGTACCGGCCGGTTGTGGACAGCGCCGTCACCTGGCACTCGACGGGTCCCGTACACTTCTTGTGGCGATCCGGGTCACCGGGTCGACTTCGCACGCCCCGCCATCTCCCTCTCTTCGGAGCTGGCCGCGCTCCTCGGTCCCTCGTGGCACGGCGCGTCGGGGCGTCAGGCGCGACAGCAAACCTGCGGTCGCGATAACCGAGTACCTCAAGGAGTACGGCCATGGCCGTCGTCACGATGCGGGAGCTGCTGGAAAGCGGCGTCCACTTCGGTCACCAGACCCGTCGTTGGAACCCGAAGATGAAGCGCTTCATCTTCACGGAGCGCAACGGCATCTACATCATCGACCTGCTCCAGTCGCTGTCGTACATCGACCGCGCCTACGAGTTCGTCAAGGAGACCGTCGCCCACGGCGGCTCCATCATGTTCGTGGGTACGAAGAAGCAGGCCCAGGAGGCCATCGCCGAGCAGGCGACGCGCGTCGGCATGCCGTACGTCAACCAGCGTTGGCTCGGTGGCATGCTCACCAACTTCTCCACCGTCTACAAGCGCCTTCAGCGTCTGAAGGAGCTCGAGCTCATCGACTTCGAGGACGTGGCCGCCTCCGGCCTCACCAAGAAGGAGCTCCTGGTCCTCTCCCGCGAGAAGGCCAAGCTGGAGAAGACCCTCGGTGGTATCCGCGAGATGCAGAAGGTGCCGAGCGCCGTCTGGATCGTCGACACCAAGAAGGAGCACATCGCCGTCGGTGAGGCGCGCAAGCTCCACATCCCGGTCGTCGCGATCCTGGACACCAACTGCGACCCCGACGAGGTCGACTACAAGATCCCGGGCAACGACGACGCGATCCGGTCCGTCACCCTGCTCACCCGCGTGATCGCCGACGCCGTCGCCGAGGGCCTCATCGCCCGCTCCGGCGCTGCGACCGGCGACTCGAAGCCGGGCGAGAAGGCCGCCGGCGAGCCGCTCGCCGAGTGGGAGCGTGACCTGCTCGAGGGCGACAAGAAGGCCGACGCCGAGGTCCAGACCTCCGCCGAGACCGAGAAGGTCGCGGACGCCGAGGCCGCCGACGCCCCGGCCGCCGAGGCTGCTGCCGAGGCCCCCGCCACCGAGACGCCGGCCGCCGAGGCCCCCGCTGCCGAGGCTCCGGCCGCGGACGCCGAGCAGGCCTGACACCCGTCACGGCTGACGACGGCGGGGGCCGGTGCGCAGGCACCGCCCCCGCCGTTCACCCGTAGATCTTTCAGACTTCGAGAGAGAAATACAGACTCATGGCGAACTACACCGCCGCTGACGTCAAGAAGCTCCGTGAGCTCACCGGCGCCGGCATGATGGACTGCAAGAAGGCGCTCGACGAGGCCGACGGCAACGTCGACGGAGCCGTCGAGGCACTCCGTATCAAGGGCCAGAAGGGCGTCGCCAAGCGCGAGGGCCGTTCTGCCGAGAACGGCGCGGTCGTCTCCGTCGTCTCCGATGACAAGACGTCCGGCGTCCTGCTCGAGCTGAAGTGCGAGACCGACTTCGTCGCCAAGGGTGACAAGTTCCAGGCCGTCGCCAACGCGCTCGCCGCTCACGTCGCCGCGTCCTCCCCGGCCGACATCGAGGCGCTCCTCGCCTCCGAGATCGAGCCCGGCAAGACCGTGCAGGCGTACGTGGACGAGGCCAACGCCAACCTCGGCGAGAAGATCGTCCTGGACCGCTTCGCGCAGTTCACCGGCGCCTTCGTCTCCGTGTACATGCACCGCACCATGCCCGACCTGCCGCCGCAGATCGGTGTCCTGGTCGAGCTCGACAAGGCCGACGCCGACCTGGCGAAGGGCCTTGCCCAGCACATCGCCGCCTTCGCGCCGAAGTACCTCTCCCGCGAGGACGTCCCGGCCGAGGTCGTCGAGACCGAGCGTCGTGTCGCCGAGGAGACCACGCGCGCCGAGGGCAAGCCCGAGGCCGCGCTCCCGAAGATCGTCGAGGGTCGCGTCAACGGCTTCTTCAAGGAGGCCACCCTCCTCGGCCAGCCGTACGCGCTGGACAACAAGAAGACCGTCCAGAAGGTCCTGGACGAGGCCGGTGTCACCCTGAAGCGCTTCGCGCGCATCAAGGTCGGCATCTGAGTCCGTCCGCGAAAAACGGTGGACCCCGATAGGGTCTGGTGCAGTCGACGGCCGCACACCGCCGTACGACCGCAGATCTGACGAGGAGGCCATTGCCGCTGAGGGACATCCGACCCACCGGCAATGGCCTTCTTCGTATGTGCACGAGGAGAGTCTCCATGAACAAGGGCGCGGACGCCGCAACAGGTGACCACAGGCGCGACGACGGCAAGGTGTCCGGACGCTTCATGCTGAAGCTGTCCGGAGAGGCGTTCGCCGGCGGCGGGGGTCTCGGTGTCGACCCCGACGTCGTGCACGCCATCGCACGCGAGATCGCGGCGGTCGTCCGGGACGGCGCGGAAATCGCGATCGTCATCGGCGGCGGCAACTTCTTCCGTGGCGCCGAGCTCCAGCAGCGCGGCATGGACCGGGCCCGGTCCGACTACATGGGCATGCTCGGCACGGTCATGAACTGCCTGGCGCTCCAGGACTTCCTGGAGAAGGAGGGCATCGACTCCCGCGTCCAGACGGCCATCACCATGGGTCAGGTCGCGGAGCCGTACATCCCGCTGCGCGCCGTACGGCACCTGGAGAAGGGGCGCGTCGTCATCTTCGGCGCCGGTATGGGCATGCCGTACTTCTCCACCGACACCACCGCGGCACAGCGCGCCCTGGAGATCGACGCCGAGGCCCTGCTGATGGGCAAGAACGGTGTGGACGGGGTCTACGACTCCGACCCGAAGACCAACCCCGGAGCGGTGAAGTTCGACGCGCTGGAGTACAGCGAGGTGCTCGCCCGCGATCTCAAGGTCGCCGACGCCACCGCCATCACGCTCTGCCGTGACAACCAGCTGCCGATCCTCGTCTTCGAACTGACGACCGCGGGCAATATCGCCCGTGCCGTCAAGGGTGAGAAGATCGGCTCGCTCGTGAGTGACCAGGGCACCCGGGCCTGAGAACCGGGGGACCGAGCCGGGGAGACCCGGTGAGTTCCCGGGGCCCACGGGAGGGCCCCGAATGATGGACAACGGCCTGCCGGTCGGACACCGTGCAGGTGAGGACGCGACGCAGGACCCGCCGGGCCCGAGCACGCCGGGCCCACTCAAGACACGCAGGAGCACGTGGTGATCGAAGAAACCCTCCTCGAGGCCGAGGAGAAGATGGAGAAGGCCGTCGTGGTCGCGAAAGAGGACTTCGCCGCGATCCGCACCGGCCGTGCGCACCCGGCGATGTTCAACAAGATCGTCGCCGACTACTACGGTGCGCTGACCCCGATCAACCAGCTGGCCTCGTTCTCGGTGCCCGAGCCCCGTATGGCCGTCGTGACGCCGTTCGACAAGAGCGCGCTGCGCAACATCGAGCAGGCCATCCGCGACTCCGACCTCGGCGTCAATCCGAGCAACGACGGCAATATCATCCGGGTGAACTTCCCCGACCTCACCGAGGAGCGTCGTCGCGACTACATCAAGGTCGCGAAGACGAAGGCCGAGGACTCCAAGATCTCGATCCGGGCCGTCCGCCGCAAGGCCAAGGAGACCCTGGACAAGCTGGTCAAGGACAAGGAGTCCGGCGAGGACGAGGTACGCCGCGCCGAGAAGGAGCTCGACGACACCACCGCGAAGTACGTCGCGCAGGTGGACGAGCTGCTGAAGCACAAGGAAGCCGAGCTGCTCGAAGTCTGATGAACGACTCTTCCTGGGGCGCCCCGCAGGGCGCCGGTCAGTGGACCGCTCCCGAGATGCGGTCCGCTCCGGCGGGTCCTGCATACGATGTGCATAACGCCCAGCAGACTCGGCCCATGCCCATCGTGCCGGACGTTCCCGACGCAGGTAGAGACGCTGACGACCGTGATGACAGGGACCAGGGGGCCGGACGCCTGAGCGGCGGCCTCCTGTTCCGCGACGAGAAGCCGCAGGAGCCCATGTCCACCGCGCCACCACCCCCGCAGAAGAAGCGTGCGGGCCGTGATCTCGGATCCGCCATAGGGGTCGGCGTTGGGCTGGGTGCCGTCGTCGTCGCCTCGCTCTTCATCGTCAAGGCCGTCTTCGTCGGTGTGGTCGTGGTCGCCGTCGTCGTCGGTCTCTGGGAGCTCACCTCCCGGCTGGAGGAGCGCAAGGGGATCAAGGCCCCGCTGATCCCTCTCGCCGTCGGCGGTGCGGCCATGGTCGTCGCCGGTTACGCGCGAGGGGCCGAGGGCGCCTGGGCCGCCATGGCGCTGACCGCCCTCGCGGTGCTGGTCTGGCGGATGACCGAACCGCCGGAGGGCTACCTCAAGGACGTCACGGCCGGGGTGTTCGCCGCGTTCTACGTCCCCTTCCTGGCCACCTTCGTCGCCATGCTGCTGAGGGCGGACGACGGGCCGCAGCGGGTCCTGACGTTCCTGCTGCTGACCGTGGTCAGTGACACCGGCGCGTACGCCGTCGGCTGGCGGTTCGGCAAGCACAAGCTCGCCCCGAGGATCAGCCCCGGAAAGACCCGCGAGGGCCTCTTCGGAGCCGTCACCTTCGCCATGGTGGCCGGAGCCCTGTGCATGCAGTTCCTGATCGACGGCGGCTCCTGGTGGCAGGGCCTGCTGCTCGGCCTCGTGGTCGCGGCCAGCGCCACCCTCGGTGACCTGGGCGAGTCCATGATCAAGCGGGATCTCGGGATCAAGGACATGGGCACGCTGCTCCCCGGGCACGGCGGGATCATGGACCGGCTGGACTCCCTGCTGCCGACCGCCCCGGTGGTCTGGCTGCTGATGGTGATTTTCGTCGGCTCCAGCTGACCTACCGCTGAGTCACCCATTCTGACCTGCGATTTTATGAGTGAGGGTCCGTTGTCCACAGGGCGGCGGGCCCTCACTGTTCTGTCTGCGACACTGGAAGAACCATGCCTAAGCCCGGAGAACTCACTTTTGTCGCGCCCCGCGGAGCCAAGAAGCCGCCGCGGCACCTCGCCGACCTCACGCCCGCCGAGCGCAAGGAAGCCGTCGCCGCGACCGGCGAGAAGCCCTTCCGCGCGCAGCAGCTCTCGCAGCACTACTTCGCGCGGTACGCGCACGACCCGTCGGAGTGGACCAACATCCCCGCCGCGTCGCGGGACAAGCTCGCCGAGGCGCTGTTCCCCGAGCTGATGTCCGTGATCCGCCACATCAGCTGTGACGACGACACCACCCGCAAGACGCTGTGGAAGCTGCACGACGGGACGCTGGTCGAGTCCGTCCTGATGCGCTACCCCGAGCGGGTCACGATGTGCATCTCCTCGCAGGCGGGCTGCGGGATGAACTGCCCGTTCTGCGCCACCGGGCAGGCCGGCCTCGACCGCAACCTCTCGACCGCGGAGATCGTCCACCAGATCGTGGACGGCATGCGGGCGTTGCGCGACGGCGAGGTCCCGGGAGGCCCGGCGCGGCTCTCCAACATCGTCTTCATGGGCATGGGCGAGCCGCTCGCCAACTACAACCGCGTGGTCGGGGCGATCCGCCGGCTGACCGACCCCGAGCCCGACGGGCTGGGGCTGTCGCAGCGCGGGATCACCGTCTCCACAGTCGGCCTGGTGCCGGCGATGCTGCGGTTCGCCGACGAGGGCTTCAAGTGCCGTCTCGCCGTGTCGCTGCACGCCCCCGACGACGAGCTGCGCGACACCCTCGTACCGGTCAACACCCGGTGGAAGGTGCGCGAGGTGCTGGACGCCGCGTGGGAGTACGCGGAGAAGTCCGGACGCCGCATCTCCATCGAGTACGCGCTGATCCGCGACATCAACGACCAGGCCTGGCGCGGCGACCGGCTGGGCCGGCTCCTCAAGGGCAAGCGGGTGCACGTCAACCTGATCCCGCTGAACCCCACGCCCGGCTCGAAGTGGACCGCCTCGAGGCCCGAGGACGAGAAGGCCTTCGTCGAGGCCATCGCCGCCCACGGGGTGCCGGTGACCGTGCGGGACACCCGCGGTCAGGAGATCGACGGGGCCTGCGGGCAGCTGGCGGCATCCGAGCGCTGAGGCCGAAAACGGCCGTGTAGCCTGGGGCTCGAATCAACTTCATATTCCGACAGGGGAGCGCCACAGCGCTGAGAGTGCGGCACCGAGGACAGGTTGGCCGCAGACCCTCTGAACCTCGCCCGGGTCATTCCGGGTAGGAAGTTCGGACCTTACTCAAGCTGTTGCGCCCTGCCCGCTTCCGGTTCTCCACCGGCGCGGGCAGGGCCGCGTCTCTTCCTGGTCATCCCAGGAGGAATCACATGAGCACCACCAAGAAGATCGCGGTGACGGCCGTCGCCGCCGCGCTCGGAGCCACGGCGCTCGCCGGATGCGGAAGCTCCGACGACTCGGCGTCCGGCTCCGGACCCTCCGGGGGTTCCGGCTCCAAGACCGTCACACTCGTCAGCCACGACTCCTTCAACGCCTCCAAGGGCGTACTGAAGGAGTTCACCCGGGAGACCGGCTACACCGTCAAGGTGCTGAAGAGCGGAGACGCGGGCGCCGCCCTCAACCAGGAGATCCTGACCAAGGGCTCGCCCCGGGGCGATGTGTTCTTCGGCGTCGACAACACCCTCCTCTCGCGCGCCCTCGACAACGGTCTCTTCACGCCGTACGCGGCCAAGGGGCTCGGCCAGGTCGCGGACGACGTCCAGCTGGACGCGGCGAAGCACCGGGTCACCCCGGTCGACACCGGCGACATCTGCGTCAACTACGACAAGAAGTACTTCGCCGACAAGAAGCTCGCGCCGCCGAAGTCCTTCGACGACCTGGCGAAGCCCGCGTACAAGGACCTCCTCGTCACCGAGAACGCCGCGACCTCATCGCCCGGCCTCGGCTTCCTCCTCGGGACCGTCGCCACGTACGGCAAGGACGGCTACCAGGACTACTGGAAGAAGCTGAAGAACAACGGCGTCAAGGTCGTCGACGGCTGGGAGCAGGCGTACAACGAGGAGTTCTCCGGCTCCGCGGGCGGCAGGAAGGCCAAGGCCGACCGGCCGCTCGTCGTCAGCTACGCCTCCAGCCCGCCCGTCGAGGTGCTGTACGCGGACCCGAAGCCGAAGACCGCCCCGACCGGGGTCGCCACCGGGACGTGCTTCCGCCAGATCGAGTTCGCCGGTCTGCTGGACGGTGCCAAGAACGAGGCGGGCGGCAAGGCCCTGCTGGACTTCCTGATCGGCAAGAAGTTCCAGGAGGACATGCCGCTCAACATGTTCGTCAGCCCGGTGACCAAGGGGGCGAAGGTGCCGGACCTCTTCACGAAGTTCGGCGCCACCGTCGGCAAACCGACGACCGTCGCACCGGACACGATCGCCAAGAACCGTGAGCAGTGGGTCCAGTCATGGTCCTCGCTCGTAGTGAAGTAGCGAAGCCTCCCGTACGCGGACCGGGCGCGGGCGGGAAGGGCGCGCGCGCCCGGGCGCGGCGCGGGAGCGCGGTGCGGCTCGGCCTGATGGCCGTGCCCGTCGCCTTCTTCGCGCTGTTCTTCGCCTACCCCGTCGTCGCGATCGTCGGACGCGGACTCAAGGCCGACGGCGTCTGGCAGTTCGGTCGGTTCGGCGAGGTGCTGACCCGGCCGGACATCCTGGACGTCCTCTGGTTCACCCTCTGGCAGGCGCTCGCCTCGACCGCGCTGACCCTGCTGATCGCCCTGCCGGGCGCCTACGTGTTCGCCCGGTTCGACTTCCCGGGCAAGCAGTTGCTGCGGGCGGTCGTCACCGTGCCGTTCGTCCTGCCGACCGTCGTCGTGGGCACCGCGTTCCTCGCGTTGCTCGGCCGCGGCGGCCTCCTCGACGACCTGTGGGGCGTACGGCTCGACACCACCGTGTGGGCGATCCTGCTGGCCCACGTCTTCTTCAACTACGCCGTCGTCGTACGTACCGTCGGCGGGCTCTGGTCGCAGCTCGACCCCCGCCAGGAGGAGGCCGCACGGGTCCTGGGCGCCGGGCGCTTCGCCGCCTGGCGGCGCGTCACCCTTCCGGCGCTCGCCCCAGCCCTGGCCGCCGCGGCGCTGATGGTCTTCCTCTTCACCTTCACCTCGTTCGGCGTCGTGCAGATCCTCGGCGGTCCCGGCTTCTCCACCCTGGAGGTGGAGATCTACCGGCAGACCGCGCAACTGCTGGCCCTGCCCACGGCCGCCGTGCTGACGCTGGTGCAGTTCGCCGCCGTCGGCGCCATCCTCGCCGTGCACGCCTGGACCGTTCGGCGCAGGGAGACCGCGCTGAGGCTGGTCGACCCTTCGCAGACCGCCCGCAGGCCGCGCGGCCCGGGCCAGTGGGCGTTGCTCACCGGGGTTCTGCTGACCGTGCTGGTGCTCATACTGCTGCCGCTCGCCGTGCTGGTGGAGCGCTCGCTCGACCTGTCCGGCGGCCATGGCTTCGCCTACTACCGGGCGCTGGCATCGGCGGACGCGAACAGTGGGACGTTCCTGGTCGCGCCCCTCGAAGCGATCTGGAACTCGCTCCAGTACGCCCTGGCCGCCACGGCCATCGCACTCGTCGTCGGGGGCCTGGCCGCGGCGGCGCTGACCAGGCGCGCCGGACGGCTGGTCCGGGGCTTCGACGCCCTGCTGATGCTGCCCCTCGGGGTCTCCGCCGTCACCGTCGGCTTCGGCTTCCTGATCACGCTGGACAAGCCGCCGCTCGACCTGCGGACCTCCTGGATCCTGGTGCCGCTCGCCCAGGCGCTGGTCGGGGTGCCGTTCGTCGTACGGACCATGCTGCCGGTGCTGCGCGCGGTGGACGGCAGGCTCCGCGAGGCGGCCGCGGTGCTCGGCGCCTCACCGCTGCGGGCCTGGCGGGAGGTGGACCTGCCGCTGGTGCGCCGGGCGCTGCTGGTCGCGGCGGGCTTCGCGTTCGCCGTGTCGCTCGGCGAGTTCGGTGCGACGGTGTTCATCGCACGGCCCGACAACCCCACGCTCCCGGTCGCCGTCGCGCGGCTGCTGGGACGGTCCGGGGATCTCAACTACGGGCAGGCGATGGCCCTCAGCACCATTCTGATGCTCGTGTGCGCGATTTCGCTGCTGCTGCTCGAACGTATCCGCACCTACCGATCCGGGGAGTTCTAGGGATGCTGACACTCGAATCGGCCACCGTCCGTTTCGGTGAACGGGCCGCGCTCGACAGTGTGGACCTGGAGGTCGCCGAGCACGAGATCGTCTGCGTGCTGGGGCCGAGCGGCAGCGGGAAGTCGACCCTCCTCCGGGTGGTCGCCGGGCTCCAGCACCCCGACGGCGGGCGGGTCCTGCTCGACGGCGCGGACCAGGCCGGCGTGCCCGTGCACCGGCGGGGACTTGGCCTGATGTTCCAGGACCACCAGCTGTTCCCGCACCGGGACGTCGGTGCCAACGTCGCCTTCGGACTGCGGATGCACGGCGTGAGCCGGAGCGAACAGGACCGTGAGGTCGCCGAACTCCTCGATCTGGTGGGGCTGCCCGGCGCCGAACGGCGGGCCGTCGCCGCACTCTCGGGCGGCGAACAGCAGCGTGTCGCCCTGGCGCGGGCGCTGGCCCCCCGGCCCAAGCTGCTGATGCTGGACGAACCACTGGGCCAGCTGGACCGCAGCCTGCGCGAACGCCTCGTCGTCGAACTGCGCACCCTGTTCGGACGCCTGGGCACCACAGTGCTCGCCGTCACCCACGACCAGGGCGAGGCGTTCGCACTGGCCGACCGGGTCGTCGTGATGCGCGACGGACGCATCGCCCAGGTCGGCTCCCCCGTCGAGGTCTGGCAGCAGCCCGCATCGGCCTTCGTCGCCCGCTTCCTCGGCTTCGACAACGTGGTGGAGGCCACCGTCACCGGTGAGACGGCCGATACGGAATGGGGCAAGGTGCCGGTGCCCGCAGGATCACAGCAGGGCTCCTGCGATCTGCTGGTGCGACCGGCCGGGGTGCTGATCGGCGCCCCCGAGGACGGCCTGCGCTGCACCGTGGCCGCACGCACCTTCCGGGGCAATCACGTCGCCGTGACGCTGCACCCCGAGCACGGGCCGTCCCTGGACGCCGAGTGCCCGTTGCGCGCCACACCACAGGAGGGCGCCTCGGTCGGCGTCACCTTCGACGCGTCGGAGAGCGTCGTGCTGCCCGCCCTTTTCTGACCGGGCCGTTGGATCATCCGCCCGCGCCCCGCCCCGCCGACGGTGTCCCGCCCGCACCGCCCCCCGCCACTACCAGGCCCAGTTCGTACGCCAGGATCACCGCCTGCGCCCGGTCCCGCAGCTCCATCTTCGCGAACAGCCGGTTGATGTGGGTCTTGACCGTGTGCGCGGTGATGGTGAGCCGGTCGGCGATGTCCGCGTTCGACAGGCCCCGGGCTATCAGCACCAGCACCTCCACCTCGCGCCCGGTCAGTCCCTCGACCGAGCGCGCGGGCGGAGCGGCGACCCGCTGCCGGGTGAACTCCGCGATCAGCCGGCCCGTGACGTCCGGGGAGAGCAGTGCCTGCCCGTCGGCCACCACCCGCACCGCGTGCAGCAGTTCGGGAAACGTCGCGTCCTTCAGCAGGAAACCGCTGGCGCCCGCCGTCAGCGCGTCGTACACGTACTCGTCGAGCCCGAACGTCGTCAGCATCAGCGCCCTGGTCGCACCGCCCGAGCCGGCGATGATCTCGCGCGCCGCGTCGATGCCGTTCAGCCCCGGCATCCGGATGTCGAGCAGGGCCGGGGTGACCGGGCACCTGGTCGACGGGCGGGACGTGCCGGGCATCGCGGCCCGGCTCGTCGGTCTCCTCCGCGACCGCGACACCGCCGCCGCGATGGGGGAGAAGGGGCGCGCCCGCGTGCGGGCGGAGTGGGGCTGGGACGGGACGTACGAGCGGCTGGCGGGGCTGCTGGCCGATGGCCAGGGGCGGGGCGGAGACGGGCGTTGAACGATGCCCCGCCCCGGCCATCTCACGGACAGCCGGGCGGGCTCCCGGGGGTTTTCTTCAGGGTGGGTGTGGTGTTCCCGGCCGGTGCTGCTTCGTCGGCAGCCGGGCGGGATCCCGAGGGTTCTCTCCAGGGGGCGGGCGGTATTCCCGGCCGGTGTTACTTCGCCGACAGCCGGGCCAACTCCTCGGGTGCTTCCTCCACCGTGTCGACCAGCGCGATCCGGGACTCCATCGGCCGGTCCGCGGCCAGTGCCCGCAGCAGGGGCCACGCGGGCAGCTCCCGGGTCCAGTGGTCCCGTCCCACCAGCACCATCGGAACCGGTTCACCGCGTGAGCCGTAGTAGTTCGGGGTGGTGCTGTCGAAGATCTCCTGGACGGTGCCCGCCGCGCCCGGAAGGAAGATCACTCCTGCCGTCGAGCGGGCCAGCAGCCCGTCCTCGCGCAGGGCGTTGGCGAAGTACTTGGCGATGTGGTCGGCGAACGGGTTCGGCGGCTCGTGGCCGTAGAACCAGGTGGGGATGGAGACGGAGCCGCCGCCGTCCGGCCACCGCTCCCGCACGGCGAACGCCGCCAGCGCCCAGTCGGAGACGGACGGGACGAACGAGGGCGCCGCGGCCAGGAGTTCGCAGGCCTTGTCCAGCATGGCGTCGGAGTGCGGCGCGGCGTAGGCGCCGAGGTTCGCCGCCTCCATCGCGCCCGGCCCGCCGCCGGTGGCCACCGTCAGACCGCTGCGGGCCAGGGTCCGGCCGAGGCGGGCCGCGGCCGTGTACGCGTCGCTGCCCCGGGCCGTGGCGTGACCGCCCATCACACCGACCACCCGCGCCCCGACGAGGAGTTCGTCCAGCGCGTCGGAGACCGCGTCGTCGTGGAGTGCGCGCAGCATCGACGCGAACGCGTCACCGTTGGACCGGGTCCGCTGGAACCAGCGGTAGGCGCGGGCGTCCGGCGTCCCCTCGTAACCGCCCTTCGTCAGCCCGTCGTAGAGCGCGTCGGGGGAGTAGAGCAGGCCCCGGTACGGGTCGAAGGGGAGACCCGGCACCGGCGGGAAGACGAACGCGCCGTCGGCCCGTACCTTCGTCGCCGCGTCGGGCTCCATGGGGCAGCCGAGGAAGACGGCGCCCGATGTGTCGGCCGCCAGCAGGGCGGCACTGCGCTCCGTCAGGTCGACCGACTGGACGCGGTGTCCGGCCAGCGAACCGGCGGCCACCGCCTCGTCGAACGCGGTGAGCGACTCGATCTCGGCGCCCGGGGCGGGAAAACTCTCGTCCGGATAGTCCACGTCCTCATGCTACGGAGCGGAGAGCGCCCGGCCCCGGCCGGGTTCGGAGGCCCCGGCCGGGGCCAAGAGGGCCAGGAGACCGGGCGAACCGGACAAGGCCCGCCCGGCGAGAATCCGCCCGGCGACGGCCCGCCCGTCGACGACCCGTCAGCCGGTCAGCCGGTCACTCCGTCAGCCCGTCAGTGGAAGAGCGGCCAGCTCGGCGATCGCCCAGGTCAGCGGGGCGAAGACGAGCAGCAGTACCGCCGCTCGCAGCGCCGTCGCGGCCCGCAGTGCCGACGCCGGGGCGCCCAGCCGCAGCAGGGCCCTGGCCGTTTCCGCGCGGGCCTGCCGTGCCTCCAGCGCCGACGTCAGCAGTGTCGCCGTCGTGCAGCCGATGACGAGCACGGCGCCGAGCGCGGTGAGCGGTCCGAACGGCCGGGGGCCCGTCCCGTACAGCGCGAACGCGGCGATGACCGCCGAGAGCACCGCGCAGACGACGCCCAGCGGCCGGCCGATCCGGCGCGCCTCGTCCATCAGCACCCGGCCCGCCAGCAGACGTACCGCCCCCGGGCGCACCGCCTGGAGCAGCCGTCCGGCGAGATAGGTCAGCCCGGGGCCGGCCGTGGCGAGGCCGATCGCCGTCAGGGTCCACCCCACCAAAACCCAGGCCGGGGTGGAGTCGAGCTTTCCGGGGAGGGGGAACGGGCTGCCCGCCGAACCGCGGCTCGCGTACGCCTCGACGGCGAGGCCGGCGGCGGTCAGGGCCACGCCCCACGGCAGCCCGGTCGGCGGCGCTGCCGGGGCCGGGACCTGCTCCTCGGGCGGCACCAGGTCCTGCGAACCGTCCTGCACGCCGGCGGCCCGCACCGGCCGGGTGCGCAGCGCCACCGCGCTCGCCGTCGCCGCCGCCGCGGGCACCAGCGTCAGCAGGAGCACGACGGCTGCCAGCGGCAGTGACGCGTCCGCACCCAGCAGCCCGGCCGCGGCGCCGTCGAACGGCAGCCCCGTCAGATCGCCGCGCAGATGCAGGAAGAACAGCAGCGCCACCATGGAGCCAAGGGTGCACGAGACAGCGGTGGAGACCGCGGCGAGCACACTGAGCCGGACCGGTCCGAGGCCGACGGCTGACAGCCCGGCGCGCGGGCGGGTGCCCGGGTCCGTCCGGGCCACGGCTACCGCGAACTGCACGGTGGCGGCCAGCGGGACGAAGCACCACAGCAGCCGCAGCACGGAGCCGGCGGAGTGCGCCGGATGCCCGGATGCGTACCCCAGGGTGCACAGGAGGAGGAAGCCGACCCCGGCGGACGCGGCCGCGACCAGCAGCCGCCTCATCAGGACCAGTGGGTGGGAACCGCGGGCTAGACGGAGAGCGAGCACGCCGCGCGGCCCTCCGTGTCGGTCTTGGCGGGCAGCGCGACCGTGGCGACCCGGCGCCCGTCCAGCAGCGGCACCGCGCGGTCCGCGAGTGCGGCGATCTCCGCGTCGTGCGTGGCGAGGACCACCGTGATGCCGTGCGAGCGGGCCGCGCTCGTCAGGGTGCGCAGCACATGGGTGCGATCGGTGCGGTGCAGGGTCGCGGTCGGCTCGTCGGCGAAGATCACCGCGGGGGCGGTGGTCAGCGCGCGGGCCACCGAGATCCGCTGTCGCTGGCTCTGCTGCAGGGTGTGCGGCCGCTTCTTGGCGCACGTGCCGATGTCCAGCCGCTCCAGCCACTCCATGGCGGCCTTCTTGGCCTCCCGGTGCGAGACACCGCGCAGCAGCAGCGGCAGGGCGGTGTTCTCCCAGGTGTTCAGCTCCGGGACGAGCTGGGGCTCGGGGGCGATCCAGCCGAACTTGTCGCGGCGCAGCCGTTCACGCAGTCGGGGCCCCATGGTGTGGACGGGGACGCTGTTGAACCACACCTCGCCCTGGGCGGGCACCAGTTGGCCGGACAGGCAGTGCAGCAGGGTCGTCTTCCCGCTGCCGCGCGGGCCGGTCACGGCGAGGATCTCGCCGTCGCGGACCCCCAGGGAGACCCCGCCGAGCGCGGGTGAGCCGTTGTGGGAGTGGTGCAGGGAACGCGCCCAGATCACGTCGTTGTCCGGCGGGGCCACCATGGCGTACACCTCGGTTCAGATCAGATATCCCGTTCCCCCGTACGGGGGAACGAAGAGGGGGGCCGATCGGTCACTCGGCACCGTAAGGATTCGGACCGCGGTGTGCGCACAGCACGCGGCCCGGGTGCGCCTCTTCCCACTCGACTGGGCGCATCCGGGCCGCGTGGGCCGTATGAAATGACCGCTGACGGACCATCGGGGGACGGTCAAGCGGTGGTCAAACCGGGCTCGCTCGATCACCCGATCGACATCTGGTTCAGAGCTTCGTCCAGGCCTCCGTCAGGACGGACCGCAGAATGCCCTCGATCTCGTCGAACGTGGACTGGTCGGAGATCAGCGGCGGGGCGAGCTGGACGACCGGGTCGCCGCGGTCGTCGGCCCGGCAGTACAGGCCGCTGTCGTACAGCGCCTTGGAGAGGAAGCCGTACAGGACGCGCTCGGTCTCCTCGTCGGTGAACGTCTCCTTGGTGACCTTGTCCTTCACCAGCTCGATGCCGTAGAAGAAGCCGTTGCCGCGGACGTCACCGACGATCGGCAGGTCGAGCAGCTTCCGCAGCGTGGTGAAGAAGGCGTTCTCGTTGTCGAGGACGTGCTGGTTGAGGCCCTCGCGTTCGAAGATGTCGAGGTTGGCGAGGCCGACCGCGGCGGAGACCGGGTGGCCGCCGAAGGTGTAGCCGTGCAGGAAGGTGTTGTCACCCTCGTAGAACGGCTCGGCGAGCCGGTCGGAGATGATGCAGGCACCGATCGGTGAGTAGCCCGAGGTCATGCCCTTGGCGCAGGTGATCATGTCCGGCACGTAGTCGAACTTGTCGCAGGCGAACATCGTGCCGAGCCTGCCGAAGGCGCAGATGACCTCGTCGGAGACGAGCAGCACGTCGTACTTGTCGCAGATCTCGCGGACGCGCTGGAAGTAGCCGGGCGGGGGCGGGAAACAGCCGCCCGCGTTCTGTACGGGCTCCAGGAAGACGGCCGCGACGGTGTCCGCGCCCTCGAAGAGGATCTCCTGCTCGATCTGGTCGGCGGCCCAGCGGCCGAAGGCCTCCGGGTCGTCACCGAAGAGCGGGGCGCGGTAGATGTTGGTGTTCGGCACCTTGTGCGCGCCGGGGACCAGCGGCTCGAAGGGGGCCTTGAGGGCCGGCAGGCCGGTGATGGACAGCGCGCCCTGCGGGGTGCCGTGGTAGGCGACCGCGCGCGAGATGACCTTGTACTTGGTCGGCTTGCCCGTGAGCTTGAAGTACTGCTTCGCCAGCTTCCAGGCGGTCTCGACGGCCTCGCCGCCGCCGGTGGTGAAGAAGACCTTGTTGAGGTCGCCCGGGGCGTAGCCGGCGAGGCGCTCGGCCAGCTCCACTGCCTTGGGGTGGGCGTAGGACCACACCGGGAAGAAGGCCAGCTCCTGCGCCTGCTTGTAGGCCGCCTCGGCGAGCTCGTGCCGGCCGTGGCCGGCGTTGACCACGAACAGGCCGGACAGCCCGTCGAGGTAGCGCTTGCCCTGATCGTCGAAGATGTAGGTGCCCTCGCCACGCACGATGGTGGGAACGCTTGCGTTCTCGTAGTCCGACATGCGGGTGAAGTGCATCCACAGGTGGTCGTACGCGGTCCGGCTCAGGTCCTTGCTCACGGCTATCGGGTTCCCCACATATAGGTCTGCTTCTTGAGCTTGAGGTAGACGAAGCTCTCGGTGGAGCGCACCCCGGGAATGGCCCGGATGCGGGTGCTGATCGTCTCCAGCAGGTGGTCGTCGTCCTCGCAGACGATCTCCACCATCAGGTCGAAGGAGCCCGCGGTCATCACCACGTACTCGCACTCGGTCATGGCCGACAGGGCTTCCGCGACGGGGTCGAGGTCTCCCTCGACCTTGATCCCGACCATCGCCTGACGTCTGAAGCCCACGGTGAGCGGGTCGGTGACGGCGACGATCTGCATCACGCCCTGGTCGAGCAGCTTCTGGACGCGCTGGCGCACGGCCGCCTCGGACAGGCCGACGGCCTTGCCGATCGCGGCGTACGGACGACGCCCGTCCTCCTGGAGCTGCTCGATGATTGCGAGGGACACGGCATCGACCGACGGGGACGACCCGTTCCCGGTCCTGGAGTCTGCGCTGCGGCTGGCCACGGAGTCACTGTGCACCGGGACTCGTCTGTCTTGCAACCCTCAATCGATGAAATTCGTTGTCGATGGGTCCAGATCTCACCGAATCCGAAGTTGGCGGCGGGTGGGTATGTCGAAAGCGTTACCCGAGCGACTACGCTGGACGTCTCACCCATTGGACTTGAGAGCAGGAGGGCCGGCTGTGACCACCGAGGTGCGCCGTCTGCGCAACTACATCAACGGAGAGTTCCGCGACGCTGCCGACGGGCGGACCATCGACGTGGTCAACCCGGTGACGGAAGAGGTCTACGCGACATCACCGCTCTCCGGCACGGCCGATGTCGATGCCGCCATGGACGCCGCCGCCGCTGCCTTCCCCGCCTGGCGCGACGTCACGCCCGCCGAGCGTCAGCGCGCCCTGCTGAAGATCGCGGACGCCTTCGAGGAGCGCGCCGAGGACCTCATCGCGGCCGAGTCCGAGAACACCGGCAAGCCGGTCGGGCTCACCCGTACCGAGGAACTCCCGCCGATGGTCGACCAGATCCGCTTCTTCGCGGGGGCGGCCCGGCTGCTGGAGGGCCGCTCGGCCGGCGAGTACATGGAGGGGCTGACCTCCATCATCCGCCGTGAGCCGGTCGGCGTCTGCGCGCAGGTCGCGCCGTGGAACTACCCGATGATGATGGCCGTCTGGAAGTTCGCCCCGGCGCTCGCCGCGGGCAACACCGTCGTCATCAAGCCGTCCGACACCACCCCGGCATCCACCGTGCTGATCGCCGAGATCATCGGCCAGATCCTGCCCAAGGGTGTCTTCAACGTCATCTGCGGTGACCGTGACACCGGCCGCGCGATGGTCGAGCACCCGACCCCGGCGATGGCTTCCATCACCGGTTCGGTACGGGCGGGCATGCAGGTCGCCGAGTCCGCGGCCAAGGACGTCAAGCGGGTCCACCTGGAGCTCGGCGGCAAGGCGCCGGTCGTGGTGTTCGAGGACACCGACATCGCCAAGGCCGTCGAGGACATCTCGGTCGCGGGCTACTTCAACGCCGGTCAGGACTGTACGGCCGCGACCCGCGTCCTGGTCCAGGAGTCCATCCACGACGAGTTCGTCACCGCGCTGGCCAAGGCCGCGGCCGACACCAGGACCGGACAGCCGGACGACGAGGACGTGCTCTACGGCCCGTTGAACAACGCCAACCAGCTGAAGCAGGTCACCGGCTTCATCGAGCGGCTCCCCGCCCACGCCAGGGTCGAGGCGGGCGGGCACCGGGTCGGTGAGAAGGGCTACTTCTACGCCCCGACCGTCGTCTCCGGCCTCAAGCAGGACGACGAGATCATCCAGCACGAGGTCTTCGGTCCGGTCATCACCGTCCAGTCGTTCACGGACGAGGCCCAGGCCCTGGAGTGGGCGAACGGCGTCGAGTACGCCCTGGCCTCCTCGGTGTGGACCAAGGACCACGCGCGCGCCATGCGGATGTCCAAGAACCTCGACTTCGGCTGCGTGTGGATCAACACCCACATCCCGCTCGTCGCCGAGATGCCGCACGGCGGATTCAAGAAGTCCGGCTACGGCAAGGACCTCTCCGCCTACGGCTTCGAGGACTACACCCGCATCAAGCACGTCATGACCTCCCTCGACGGCTGACCGTCGCGGCGGGACGTACGGCCGCGGCCCCGGGCTCCTGCCCGGGGCCGCAGCCGTGCCCACCGCCCTGCACCGACGGGGTGCGCGCGGGCCCTCCCGCCATCGACAGGGTGTGCGCGGGGGCCGGTCACCGCTGGACGGTTGGTCCATTGCCCGCCGCACCCGCCGACCGGCATCCTGCGCAGGTGCGAGCGATCCCGAAGAACCCCATGTCCCGCCGGTCCCTGCTCCGCGTCCTCGGTGCCGGGGCGGCCGGCGCCGCACTGGCCGGCTGCGGAGTGCCCGCCGCCTATGTGCGGCCCGGCGACCGCGCCGGGCACGACTCCTCCGCCGACGACCACACCCTGCACTTCGCCAACTGGCCGCTCTACATCGACACCGACGACAGGAACCAGTCGAAGCGGCCCACCCTGGACGCCTTCAGCAAGCGCACCGGGATCTCCGTCACGTACACCGAGGAGATCAACGACAACGACGAGTTCTTCGGGAAGATCAGCCCCGCGCTGATGAACCACCAGCAGACCGGCCGCGACCTGATCGTCATCAGCGACTGGATGGCCGCCCGTTTCGTCCGGCTCGGCTGGGTCCAGGAGATGGACCGGGCCAAGCAGCCCAACGTGGCGAAGTACCTCGACCCGCAGCTGCGCTCGCCCGCCTTCGACAAGGGCCGTACGCACAGCGTGCCCTGGCAGTCCGGGATCACCGGCATCGCGTACAACCGAAAGAAGCTCGGCCGGGAGATCCAGCACCTGAGCGACCTCTGGGCGAGCGACCTGCGTGGCAAGGTGACACTGCTCTCCGGCCTGGACGAGTCCTTCGCCCTGCTGATGCAGGGCAACGGCGTCGACATCACCCGCTGGAAGAGCGACGACTTCTACGACATCTGCGATCAGGTGGAGAAGCTGGTGAAGACGAAGCACATCCGCCGCTTCACCGGCAACGACTACATCAAGGACCTCTCCACCGGTGACGTCCTCGCCTGCCAGGCCTACTCCGGCGACGTCATCCAGCTCCAGGCGGACAACCCCGACATCGAGTTCGTGGTGCCCGAGGAGGGGGCCGAGCTCTGGGCGGAATCGCTCATGATCCCCAACCTCGCCCACCACAAGCGCAACGCGGAGCGGCTCGTCGACTACTACTACGAGCCCCAGGTCGCCGCCGAGCTGGCGACCTGGGTCAACTACGTCTGTCCGGTCCCGGCCGCCCGCGACGTACTGGCCTCGTCGAAGGACGAGGAGACCGCCCAGCTCGCCGAGGACCCGCTGATATTCCCCGACGACGCCATGCGCAAGCGCCTCGCTATCGCCCGCGACATCACGTCCGAGGAGCGCACGGGGTTCGCCAAGAAGTGGAACTCCATCGTCGGGCTTTGAGACCCTTCCCCGGCAGCCCATGACGAGGGCTTTCAGCGGGCACTGAAGAAAATCACCGGCACCACGCGGAACGCGCGTGGTGCCGGTTCGTTGTGGGGCGGCACGGCTCTTTTCGCCGGCCCGCCCCCACCGCGCCTACGCACCAGTTGGTTGTTTCACCCCACTGTCAAAAATTTTCAATATCTGAGCGACATCTTGTGCTCATGTGTTCGTGATGCTTGAGTGTCAGGCGCTTCCCCCTCCCCACCACCCCCACCAGGAAGCGCCACCACAGAGGAATCGGAGTGTCATGCGCACGTCATCCCCCACACGTAGTCCGTACGCCCTCGCCGTCGCGATCGCCCTTGTGGGCACGGTCGTGGGCGTCACCGGTCAGGCCTCCGCCCAGCAGGCCCCGGTGCCGAGAGCGGCGGCAACGGCAGGCGCCGCCCTTCCCTTCAGCTCCACCGAGGCGGAGTCCGCCTCCACCACCGGCCAGAAGATCGGCCCCGACTACACCCAGGGCACCCTCGCCTCCGAGGCATCGGGCCGGCAGGCGGTGCGCCTGGCCGGCGGCCAGAGCGTGGAGTTCACCCTCGACAAGGCGGCCAACGCGGTGAACGTCGCCTACAACGTGCCCGACGGGCAGAGCGGTTCACTCGCCGTCTACGTCAACGGGACCAAGCTCGACGAGTCCCTGGCCGTCACCTCCAAGTACAGCTACGTCGACACCTCCTGGATCGCCGGCGCCAAGACCCACCACCTCTTCGACAACGCACGCCTCCTCCTCGGCCGGGACCTGGCCGCGGGCGACAAGGTGAAGCTGGAGGCGGCCTCCACCGAGGTCACCGTCGACGTCGCCGACTTCGAACAGGTCGACGCGCCGGCCGCCGAGCCGTCGGGTGCGGTCTCCGTCGTCGACAAGGGCGCCGACCCCACCGGACAGCAGGACTCCACGCAGGCCTTCCGGGACGCGATCGCCGAGGCCAGGACCGCCGGTGGCACCGTGTGGATCCCGGCGGGCGACTTCAAGCTGGACTCCGAGCTCAGCGGCGTCGAGAACGTGACGATCCAGGGCGCGGGCAGCTGGCACTCGGTCGTGCACGCCTCGCGGTTCATCAACCAGACCGGCTCCGCCGGCAAGGTCACCATCAAGGACTTCGCGGTCATCGGCGAGGTCACCGAGCGGGTCGACAGCAACCCGGACAACTTCGTCAACGGATCCCTCGGCCCGGACTCCCGGGTCAGCGGCATGTGGCTGCAGCACCTCAAGGTCGGCCTCTGGCTGACCGGGAACAACGACAACCTGGTCGTCGAGAACAACCGGATCCTCGACACCACCGCGGACGGCCTGAACCTCAACGGCAACGCCCGGGGTGTCCAGGTGCGCGACAACTTCCTGCGCAACCAGGGCGACGACGCGCTCGCGATGTGGTCGCTGAACGCCGCCGACACCGACTCCGCGTTCACGAACAACACCATCTCCCAGCCCAACCTGGCGAACGGCATAGCCATCTACGGCGGCAGCGACATCACCGTCAAGGGCAACCTGATCAGCGACACCAACGCGCTCGGCAGCGGCATCGCCATCTCCAACCAGAAGTTCGCCGACCCGTTCTTCCCCCTCGCCGGCACCATCACGGTCGCCGGGAACACCCTCGTACGCACCGGGGCCGTCAACCCCAACTGGGGCCACCCGATGGGTGCGCTGCGCGTGGACGCGTACGACAGTGCCATCGAGGCGGACGTGAACATCACGGACACCACCATCAAGGACAGCCCCTACAGCGCCTACGAGTTCGTCTCGGGCGGCGGCACCGGCACGGCCGTCAAAAACGTCACCGTCGACGGATCGGCCGTCGACGGGGTCGGCACGGTCGTCGTCCAGGCCGAGACCCCCGGCGCAGTGACGGTCTCGAACGTCACCGCCACCGGGGTCGGTGCGGCAGGCGTCTACAACTGCCCCTTCCCCGAAGGCTCGGGCACCTTCACGCTCACCGACGGCGGCGGCAACTCCGGCTGGGACAGCACCTGGGACGACTGCTCGGCCTGGCCCGAACCGGACAGCGGGAACTGAGACGTGTCCGCACCATCCCCCCACATCGAGAGGAACGCTGTGACCAGGAGAGACCGGAGCCGGCGGAGCATCGCCGTCACGCTCGGCGCCGCACTGACGGCCGCCTGGCTGCTGCCGAGCGCCGCACACGCGGCGCCGGTGGCGCCCGAAGCGTCCGTCGCCGCGGCCGACCGGGGCGCCGCGACCCCGTACGCCGAGTACGAGGCGGAGGACGGTACCTACGACGGCACCCTGCTGGAGACGGACGCCACGCGCACCTTCGGGCACACCAACTTCGCCACCGAGTCCTCGGGGCGCAAGTCGGTACGCCTCGACACCACCGGCCAGTACGTGGAGTTCACCTCGACCGGTACCACCAACTCCGTCGTCGTCCGCAACTCCATACCCGACGCACCGGGCGGAGGCGGCCAGGACAAGACGCTGAGCCTCTACGCCGACGGCACGTTCGTGCAGAAGCTGGACCTGTCGTCCAAGCACAGCTGGCTGTACGGCAGCACGGACGAGCCGGAAGGCCTCACGAACACCCCCGGCGGTGACGCACGGCGGCTGTTCGACGAGTCGCACGCACTGCTCGACAAGACCTACCCCGCGGGGACCACCTTCCGGCTGCAGCGCGACGCCGGTGACGACGCCGCGTACTACGTCGTCGACCTGGTCGACCTGGAGCAGGTGGCGCCGCCCGCGAGCAAGCCCGACGAGTGCACATCGATCACCGAGTACGGCGCCGTCCCCGACGACGGGAAGGACGACACGGACGCGATCCAGGCCGCCGTCACCGCCGATCAGAACGGTGAGATCGACTGTGTGTGGATCCCGGCCGGGCAGTGGCGGCAGGAGCAGAAGATCCTCACCGACGACCCGCAGGACCGCGGGGAGTACAACCAGGTCGGTATCCGCGACGTCACGATCCGGGGCGCCGGCATGTGGCACTCGCAGCTGTACTCCCTCACCCCGCCGCAGGACGCGGGCGGCATCAACCACCCGCACGAGGGCAACTTCGGCTTCGACATCGACGACAACACCAAGATCTCGGACATCGCGATCTTCGGCTCCGGCACCATCCGGGGCGGCGACGGCAACGCCGAGGGCGGCGTCGGACTCAACGGCCGGTTCGGCAAGAACACCAAGATCAGCAACGTGTGGATCGAGCATGCCAACGTCGGCACCTGGGTCGGCCGCGACTACAGCAACATCCCGGAGCTCTGGGGCCCCGGAGACGGGCTCGAATTCAGCGGGATGCGCATCCGCAACACCTACGCGGACGGCATCAACTTCACCAACGGCACCCGCAACTCCTCCGTCACCGACTCGTCCTTCCGCAACACCGGGGACGACGCCCTGGCGGTGTGGGCGAGCAAGTACGTCAAGGACCCCGCGGTGGACGTCGGCCACGACAACGTCTTCGGCAACAACACGATCCAGCTGCCGTGGCGGGCCAACGGCATCGCCGTGTACGGCGGCTACGGCAACAAGATCGAGAACAACCTCGTGTACGACACCATGAACTACCCCGGCATCATGCTGGCCACCGATCACGACCCGGTGCCCTTCTCCGGGGAGACGCTGATCGCGAACAACGGCCTCCACCGCACCGGCGGAGCGTTCTGGAACGAGGACCAGGAGTTCGGCGCGATCACCCTGTTCGCGCAGGGCTCCGACATCCCCGGCGTCACCATCCGTGACACCGACATCCAGGACTCGACGTACGACGGCATCCAGTTCAAGACCGGCGGGGGCGAGATCCCCGACGCCACGATCAGCAACGTGACGATCTCCGGATCCCCCAACGGCTCCGGCATCCTCGCCATGGGCGGCGCACGGGGCAGCGCGACCCTCACCGACGTGACGATCAGCGGATCGCGCGACGGAGACGTCCTGGTCGAACCCGGATCGCAGTTCGTGATCAACACGGACGCGGCACAGGCCCCCGCCGAGGTGCGGGGGAGTGGGCAGGGCCGGTAACGGCACGCCGTTTCGCCGGGCCGCCCGGATCCGTGCGCCGGATCCGGGCGGTCGCCGCGTCGTGGCCGGGTCAGCGCTTCCGGGCCACCGCGCCGAACTGGGCCACCTCGACGGAGCGTGTGCCGGACGCGGGGCGCCAGCGCGCGCAGGAGACGATGCCCGGTTCGACGAGATCGAGACCGGTGAGGAACGCGGCGAACTCGAAACGGCTGCGGGCGGTGATCGGGGGCGTGGCGTTCTCGTTCCAGAACCGCATCGCCGCCTCGTTGCCCTCGCCGCCCAGCTCCAGCGTGGGGTGGGTGAGGACCAGATAGCTGCCCGACGGCACCGCGGCCATCAGCTCCCGCACGATGCGCAGCGCCTCCTCCGTGTCCAGGACGAAGTTGAGGATGCCGAGGAGCATGACCGCGACCGGCCGCTCCAGGTCGAACGTCGGCCGGGCCGCCCGCAGGATCTCCTCCGGATGACGGGCGTCCGCGTCGATGTACTCGGTCGCGCCCTCCGGGGAACTGGTGAGCAGGGAACGGGCGTGCGCCAGAACGATCGGGTCGTTGTCGACGTACACGACGCGGGCGTCGGGTGCGGTGTGCTGGGCGACCTCATGCGTGTTGTCCGCGGTCGGCAGCCCGGTGCCGATGTCCAGGAACTGGCCGATGCCCGCGTCACCGGCCAGATACCGGACCGCCCGGCCGAGGAACGCCCGGTCGGCCCGGGCCACTTCACCGATGCCGGGATACATGCCGGTGACCCGGTCGCCCACGGCCCGGTCCACCGGGAAGTGGTCCTTGCCGCCGAGCCAGTAGTTCCAGACCCGGGCGTTGTGGGCGACGTCGGAACGGACGCGGGCGGGAACGGAGTTGCTGCGGGGGACGGACACGTCTGCTCCTCCGGCGCCGGGCCCGGCATCGGGACGATGGGTGCGTCCATGATGCCGGACCGATCAAGAGGCGGCGTGCCCGGCGGAGTTGACGATCAGGGTGTGCAGTACATCGACCCGGTTGGTGGTGATGGAGTCCACGCCCTGCCGGATCAGCCGGCGCATGGTGCGCCCGGTGTCCGCCGTCCAGGCCGAGACCAGCAGCCCGTCCCGGTGGTTGCGGTCCGTCAGCTCCCGGCTCACCAGCCCGAACCGGTAGTTCAGCCAGCGCGGCCGTACCGCCTCCAGCAGGGCCGCCCGCGGCGGTGCGAGTGTCGTCCAGGTCATCGCGATCTCGGCGGACGGATCGGCGGCCCGTACCCGCAGCATGGTCCCGGGGCCCGCGCAGTAGTAGGCGCGCTCACCTGCCCCGGACTCACGGACCACCCCGACGGTCCTGCGTACCGAGTCCTCGGTGGAGCCGGGCAGATCGACCATCACACGGTGCGCCCCGACGGCGAGCAGCGCCTCGCGCAGGGTGGGCACACCGCCCGACGTCAGCTCGGTCAGCTCCTGATGGGTCAGCCGGTCCAGCCGCAGGTCATGACCCCACAGCCGCTCCAGAGTGGCGTCGTGCAGCAGGACCGGCACACCGTCCCGGGTGACGCGGACGTCGATCTCGACCGCGTCCGCCCCCCGTTCGAGGGCGGAGCGGATCGAGGGGAGGGTGTTCTCGCGGACACGGTACGGATCGCCGCGATGGGCGACGGCGGTGACGGTGGTGGCCATGGAGCCATTGTCACCGCCGCGGCTCACCGGCCGGTGTCCGCCAGCCAGCTCGTCGTGTACGTGTCGATCTCGGCGGCCAGCGTGCGCTTGCCGGCCGGGTCGAGGAAGGACGCCTCGACGGCGTTCTTCGCGAGCGCGGCGAGCCCCCGCTCGTCGAGGCCGAGGAGGCGGGCCGCCACCGCGTACTCGTTGTTGAGGTCGGTACCGAACATGGGCGGATCGTCGCTGTTGATGGTCACCAGCACACCTGCCTGCACCATCTCCCGGACCGGGTGCTCCTCGATGTCCGCCACCGCGCGCGTCGCGATGTTCGACGTGGGGCAGACCTCCAGGGCGATCCGGTGCTCGGCGAGGTGCTCCAGCAGCTTCGGGTCACCGACGGAGCTGGTGCCGTGGCCGATCCGCTCCGCGCGCAGATGTGTCAGGGCGTCCCAGACCGTGCCGGGTCCTGTGGTCTCGCCGGCGTGCGGCACCGAGTGGAGGCCCGCGGCGATGGCCCGGTCGAAGTACGGCTTGAACTGCGGGCGCTCCACACCGATCTCCGGGCCGCCGAGACCGAAGGAGACCAGCCCTTCCGGCCGCAGGTCCACTGCGAGCCTGGTGGTCTCCTCGGCGGCCTCGAGTCCGGCCTCGCCGGGGATGTCGAAGCACCAGCGCAGCACCACCCCGAGTTCGGCCTCGGCCGCCTTGCGGGCGTCCTCTATGGCCTCCATGAAGGCCTGCTCCGGAATGCCGCGCCGGGTCGAGGAGAAGGGGGTGACGGTCAGTTCCGCGTAACGGATGTTCTGCCGCGCCATGTCCCGGGCGACCTCGAAGGTCAGCAGCCGGACGTCCTCCGGGGTGCGGATCAGGTCCACGACCGAGAGGTAGACGTCGATGAAGTGACCGAAGTCGGTGAAGGAGAAGTAGTCGGCCAGTGCCTCGGCGGCGGTGGGGACCTTTGAGTCGGGGTGGTGCGAGGCCAGCTCGGCGACGATGCGGGGCGAGGCCGAACCGACGTGGTGGACGTGGAGCTCGGCCTTGGGCAGCCCCGCGATGAAGGGGTGCAGATCGGTCATCGGATTCTCCGGGCAGAGGATGCGGGGCCCGGAAGGGTGTGGGAACCGGGCAGGGGACGGAAGTCATCGTAGGACGGGGGCTGCCCGTAGCATGACGGGCATCACGATGGGGGAGGCCCATGTCAGACAACACAGAGCGGCCCGTGGACGGGGCCGCGTCGCGCGATCCGTGGGCTCCACCGGACAGCCGGGTGCCGCTGGACAAGAAGGACGCCGGTGAAACCGGCCCGTCGACCGTGCACGACCAGCAGACCGTCACCTCGATGCCGGCCTCCGGGACCGATCCCGTCCAGGACGCGGCCGGTCAGCCGGGTGCCGGTACGGGGCCCGTACCCACGGTGGGCTTCGGCGCCGGACCGGAGGCCGGGCAGCCGTCCGGCCCCGGCGGCTGGTACGGCCCGGGGACCGTGCCGCCACCGCCGGTCGGCCCGCACGGCCCGGGTCAGCAGGGCCCCCCGCCGCACCCCGGTCAGTACGCCGGTCAGTACGGCTACCCCGCGCCGGCGGCCCCTCAGCCCGGCGGCCAGTACGGCTACCCGGCGGCGCCCGGCCCCCAGTACGGCGAATACCCCGGCTACCCGGGCTACCCCGGCTACGGGCAGAACGCCTGGGGCCCCCAGCCCGCGAACGGACTGGGCGTCGCCGCCCTGGTGCTCGGCATCATCGCGGTGGCCGGCTTCTGCGCGTACGGCCTCGGCGTCATCCTCGGCGTCCTCGCGCTGATCTTCGGCCTGATAGGCAGGGGCCGGGTCAACCGCGGCGAGGCCGACAACGGCGGGATGGCCCTCGCCGGCATCATCCTCGGTTCGATCGGCATCGTCTTCAGCGGCGCGTTCCTCGGCCTGGTCATCTGGGCCTGGAACAACGACGACTTCGACGAGCACGGCGATACCGGCTACGAGCCGACGTCGGCCGCCCTGGTCATCGATGCCCCGGTCGTCGACGTGATCCGGTAGGACCGGCTCCGGAGCCTCCCCCACGGGGGTGCAGTCCGGGCGCCGCCCGTGGGGCGGTGGGGGATCACTCCCGCCGCGCCACGGGCCGTTTCATATCGCTCCCGCACGGGTCCGCAGCCCGGCCCGTGCGTCCATCAGCGCGAACCCGAGCAGATTCAGTCCCCGCCAGGCCGCCGGGTCCTGCGCCCGCGGATCGTCCGCCGCCAGTCCGATGCCCCAGACGCGGTCCATCGGGCTCGCCTCGACCAGCACCCGCTCGCCGGTGCCCAGCAGGTACTCCCGCAGCGCCGCGTCCTGGCCGAACTTGTGAAGGCTTCCCGTCACCACGAGCCCGTACCGCTCGCGCTCCCAGACGGCCTCGTCGAAACCGCGGACCAGCCGGCCCGTCTTCTTCGCCTCAGCCGGGCTCTTCGCCGCCACCGCACGGGCCTGCGCCTCGGCGTCACCGAACAGCCGCGCCTTGCCGGCCATCATCCAGTGCTCCGCCGACGCGTACGTCACCCCGTCGACCGTGAACGGCGACGGCCACCACTGACTCAGGCAGCTCGCCCCGACCGTCCCGTCGGGCCGCGGCCGGTGGCCCCAGAACCTCAGGTATTTCACCGGCTCGCCCCGGCCGGTCCGCGCCACGAGGTCGTCCATGTGTTCCATGACACGGGAGTCTGGCATCCGCCACTGACACTACGTACGGGGAATTCCGTACCGACGCGACACATGGTCGACAGATTCCGTTGCGTAACCAAAAGGCAACAACGGAATCACTTGTTGGGTGCGGTCCCCTCTGTCAGGATCGGCACTCAAATCGAGCAGAAGCTACGCCGCCCCGGTCCTCGGGGGACAGCGGCGGAGGAGAGCGTGATGGGCAACAGCTTCCAGGTACAGGACCGTTTCGCCGACGGCGCGCAGTACATCGGCGGAAGACTGCGGCCCGGCACGTCGGGGCGCAGCCACGACGTGGTGAATCCGGCCACCGGCGAGACCGTCCACACCTACGAGCTCGCGGGCACCGCCGATGTGGACGCGGCCGTCGCCGCAGCCCGTGCCGCGTTCCCCGGCTGGTCGGGGGCCACCCCGGCCGAGCGGTCCGATGCGATGCACCGCTTCGCCGCAGTACTCGCCGGGCAGGCCGACGACTTCGCGTACGCGGAGTCCCTCCAGTGCGGCAAGCCGGTCAAGCTCTCGACCGGGTTCGACGTCCCGGGCACGGTCGACAACGCCGCCTTCTTCGCCGGTGCCGCCCGCCATCTGGAGGGGAAGTCCGCCGGTGAGTACTCCGGCGACCACACCTCGTACGTACGGCGTGAGGCGATCGGCGTCATCGGCTCCATCGCCCCCTGGAACTACCCGCTCCAGATGGCCGCCTGGAAGGTCCTCCCGGCCGTCGCCGCGGGCAACACCATCGTGCTGAAGCCGGCCGAGATCACCCCGCTGACCTCGCTGATGTTCGCGCAGGCGGCCACCGAGGCCGGCATCCCGGACGGTGTCATCAACATCGTCAGCGGCGCCGGCAGGGACGCCGGAGAACACCTCGTGGGCCACCCCGACGTCGTGATGACCTCCTTCACGGGCTCCACCGCCGTCGGCAGGCGGGTCGCGGAGATCGCCACCTCCACCGTCAAACGCCTCCACCTCGAACTCGGCGGCAAGGCCCCCTTCGTGGTCTTCGACGACGCCGACCTGGAGGCCGCGGTCAACGGAGCGGTCGCCGGATCCCTCATCAACACCGGCCAGGACTGCACGGCAGCCACCCGGGCCTACGTCCAGCGCCCGCTGTACGACGCCTTCGTGCGGGGCGTCGCCGAGCTGATGGAGACCGTCCGGCTGGGCGACCCGTTCGACCCGGCCACCGATCTCGGCCCGCTGATCAGCCACGCCCAGCGCGACCGGGTCGCCGGGTTCGTCGAGCGCGCCCGCGCCTACGCCACCGTCGTCACCGGCGGCGAGGCCCCCGGCGGCCCGCTGGCCGGCGGCGCCTACTACCGGCCGACGCTGATCACCGACGCGGCCCAGGACAGCGAGATCGTCCAGTCCGAGATCTTCGGCCCGGTCCTGGTCGTGCTGCCCTTCGACACCGACGACGAAGGCATCGCGCTGGCCAACGACACCCCCTACGGTCTCGCCGCGTCCGCCTGGAGCCGCGACCTGTACCGGGCGGGCCGCGCCACCCGCGAGATCAAGGCGGGCTGCGTCTGGATCAACGACCACATCCCGATCCTCAGCGAGATGCCGCACGGCGGATACAAGGCCAGCGGCTTCGGCAAGGACATGTCCGTGTACTCCTTCGAGGAGTACACGCAGGTCAAGCACGTGATGTACGACAACACCGCGGTCGCCCGGAAGGACTGGCACCGCACGATCTTCGGGGACCGATAGCCGCACACCCACCCGAAAGGGCAATGCGCATGGAGCAGTACGAGCACGGGCGTCTCTCCGCGGCACAGCTGGCCGCGATGCGTCGCACTCTGACCAGCGGCAGGGGCGCCCTCACCCGCCGATCGCTGCTGCGCGCCTCCGGTACCGGCGCGCTCACCCTCGGCGGACTGGGCGCGCTGAGCGCGTGCGGAATCCCTCCCGCGAAACGGGAGGAGGACGCCGCCGCGGCCTCGGACGACCACTCGGCCAAGGAGAAGCAGGTCAACTTCTCCAACTGGACCGAGTACATGGACGTCACCGACGACGGCAAGCACCGCCCCACCCTGGAGCAGTTCACCGCACGCACCGGGATCAAGGTCAAGTACACCGAGGACATCAACGACAACGTCGAGTTCTTCGGCAAGATCAAGCCGCAGCTCGCGGCAGGCCAGGACACCGGCCGCGACATCATCTGCGTCACCGACTGGCTGGCCGCCCGTATCGTCCGCCTCGGCTGGGCACAGAAGCTGGACCCCTCGAACCTGCCGCACGCCTACGCCAACCTCTCGGCCCAGTTCCGCTCCCCGGACTGGGACCCCGGCCGCGCCTACTCCTACCCCTGGGCCGGCATCCCCACCGTCATCGCCTACAACTCCAAGGCGACCGGCGGCCGCAGGATCGACTCCGTCAGCCAGCTGCTCGACGACCCGAAGCTCAAGGGCCGGGTCAGCTTCCTCTCGGAGATGCGCGACTCCATCGGCATGACCCTGCTCGACATGGGCAAGGACCCCGCCACCTTCACCGACGCCGACTACGACGCCGCGATCGGCCGGCTCCAGAAGGGTGTCGACAGGAACCAGATCCGCCGCTTCACCGGCAACGACTACACCGCGGATCTCGACAAGGGCGATATCGCCGCCTGCGTCGCCTGGGCCGGCGACATCATCCAGCTCCAGGCCGGCAACCCGGACATCAAGTACGCGATCCCCGCCGCGGGCTACGTCATATCCAGCGACAACATGCTGGTCCCGGTGAAGGCACGGCACAAGACCAACGCCGAGAAGCTCATGGACCACTACTACCGGCCCCCGGTCGCCGCCGAACTCGCCGCGTACATCAACTTCGTCTGCCCGGTCGACGGCGTCCGTGACGAGCTCGCCAGGATCGACCGGTCGATGGCCGACAACCCGCTGATCCTCCCGGACAAGAAGATGGCGGCCGCCTCGCACGCCTTCCGTTCCCTGTCCGCCGAGGAAGAGACGGCGTACGAGGAGAAGTTCGCCAAGCTCATCGGCGCCTGACCGCCACGCTCTGCCTCCCCCGATCTCCCTCTGACACCACCGGGACCGCGATCCATGACACAGCAGCAGACAGGCGGCGACGTCCGCCTCACCGGGATCAGCAAGACGTACGGCTCCTTCGCCGCCGTCCGACCGCTCGATCTGACCGTCCCGCAAGGCTCCTTCTTCGCGCTGCTCGGCGCGTCCGGCTGCGGCAAGACCACCACCCTGCGGATGATCGCGGGCCTGGAGGAGGCCACCACCGGCACCATCTCGCTCGGCGGCCGGGACATCACCGACCTCCCGCCCTACAAGCGGCCCGTCAACACCGTCTTCCAGAGCTACGCGCTCTTCCCGCACCTCGACATCACGGAGAACGTCGCCTTCGGACTGCGCAGGCGCGGCATCAAGTCGGTCAAGAAGCAGGTCGACGACATGCTGGAGCTGGTCCAGCTCGGCGACTTCGCCCGGCGCAAACCGCACCAGCTCTCCGGCGGCCAGCAACAGCGCGTCGCCGTCGCCCGCGCGCTGATCAACCACCCCCAGGTACTGCTCCTCGACGAGCCGCTAGGCGCCCTCGACCTCAAGCTGCGCCGCCAGATGCAGCTCGAACTCAAGCGCATCCAGACCGAGGTCGGCATCACCTTCGTCCATGTCACCCACGACCAGGAGGAGGCCATGACCATGGCCGACACCGTCGCGGTGATGAACGCGGGCCGGGTCGAGCAGCTCGGCGACCCCGCCGACCTCTACGAGAACCCGCGGACGACGTTCGTCGCCAACTTCCTCGGCACCTCGAACCTCATCGAGGGCGAGGTCGTCTCCACCGGCGCCGACATCGTCGTATCGGCCAGTGGTGGGAAGCTGCGGCTGCCCGCCGGCCGATGTCCCGCGCCGACCGCGAAGGGCGGCAAGCTGCTCCTCGGCATCCGCCCCGAGAAGATCTCCCTCGCGCACCGCGACGACGCGGACGCGATAGCGGAGGGCCGCAACCGGGTCACCGGACGGATCGTCGACTCCAGCTTCATCGGCGTCTCCACGCAGTACGTGGTGGAGAGCCCGGCCGGTAAGTCGCTCCAGGTCTACGAGCAGAACATCGAGCGTGACGCCAGGCTCACCCCGGGGGCCGAGGTCGTCCTGCACTGGAACCCGGCGCACACCTTCGGACTCGACGCCGACCAGGACATCGCCGCCGGTGTGGAGACGGTGGAGGACGCGGCGTGACCGTCACCCAGGAGGCGCCGTCCGCTCCCCTCGAGGAGCCGCAGGCGCGCAAGCCCTCCACCCGCAAGCGCCTCGTCCCCTACTGGCTGCTGCTGCCCGGCATCCTGTGGCTCGTGGTCTTCTTCGCGCTGCCGCTGATCTACCAGGCGTCGACCTCCGTCCAGACCGGGTCCCTGGAGAAGGGCTTCGAGGTCACCTGGCACTTCCGGACGTACTGGGACGCGCTGGCCGACTACTACCCGCAGTTCGTCCGGTCCCTGCTGTACGCGGGCACCGCGACCATCCTGTGTCTGCTGCTCGGCTACCCGCTCGCCTACCTCATCGCCTTCAAGGCAGGGCGCTGGCGCAACCTGGTGCTGGTGCTCGTCATCGCACCCTTCTTCACCAGCTTCCTGATCCGCACCCTGGCCTGGAAGACGATCCTCGCGGACGGCGGCGCCGTCGTGGACGTGCTGAACACCCTGCACGTCCTGGACGTCACCAGCTGGCTCGGCTGGACCGAGTCCAACCGGGTGCTGGCCACACCGATGGCGGTGGTCTGCGGACTCACGTACAACTTCCTGCCGTTCATGATCCTTCCGCTCTACACCTCGCTCGAGCGGATCGACGGCCGGCTACACGAGGCGGCCAGGGACCTCTACGCGACACCCGCCACCACCTTCCGCAAGGTGACGTTCCCGCTCTCCATGCCGGGCGTCGTCTCCGGGACCCTGCTGACCTTCATCCCGGCCAGCGGCGACTACGTCAACGCGGAACTGCTGGGCTCCACCGACACCAAGATGGTCGGCAGCGTGATCCAGACCCAGTTCCTGCGCGTCCTCGACTACCCGACGGCGGCCGCGCTCTCCTTCATCCTGATGGCGGTCGTCCTGATCGCGGTCACTCTCTACATCCGCCGCTCCGGGACGGAGGACCTGGTCTGATGCCCCTGCTGCGCCGGCTGCGACGCCATCTGGTCGTCATCGCGGGTCTGCTGACCCTCGCCTACATGATCCTGCCGAACATCGTCGTCATGGTGTTCTCCTTCAACAAGCCGAACGGGCGGTTCAACTACTCCTGGCAGCGCTTCTCGACGGACGCCTGGAAGGACCCCTGCGGGGTCGCCGACATGTGCGGCTCCCTCTCGCTCTCCCTCCAGATCGCCGTCTGGGCCACGGTCGGCGCGACCGTGCTCGGCACGATGATCGCGTTCGCCCTGGTCCGCTACCGCTTCCGGGCGCGCGGCGCGATCAACTCGCTGATCTTCCTGCCGATGGCGATGCCCGAGGTCGTCATGGCCGCGTCCCTGCTCACGCTGTTCCTCAACATGGGCGCGCAGCTGGGCTTCTGGACGATCCTCATCGCCCACATCATGTTCTGCCTCAGCTTCGTCGTGACGGCCGTCAAGGCCCGGGTCATGTCGATGGACCCCCGGCTGGAGGAAGCGGCCCGCGATCTGTACGCCGGGCCCGTGCAGACCTTCGTACGGGTGACCCTGCCGATCGCGGCCCCCGGAATCGCCGCGGGAGCGCTGCTCGCGTTCGCGCTCTCCTTCGACGACTTCATCATCACCAATTTCAACGCGGGCTCGACCGTCACCTTCCCCATGTTCGTCTGGGGATCGGCACAGCGCGGCACACCCGTGCAGATCAACGTCATCGGTACGGCGATGTTCATCATCGCGGTACTGGTGGTTCTCGCCGGCCAGCTGATCGCGAACCGGCGGAAGAACGGCGCACGACCCTGAAAGTCCCGAAGGAGTTGGAAACCATGGCCCCAGTTGCCATGCGCACCTCTGCCCGATCACTCGCCGACGCGAAGCCGGTCTCGTTCTGGCTGGACGACCCCGGCCGGCCCGACGCGCTCCCCGCCCTCACCGGCGACGAGCACTGCGACCTCCTCGTCATCGGCGCAGGCTACAGCGGACTGTGGACCGCGCTGCTCGCCAAGGAACGCGAACCGGAACGCGATGTCGTCCTGATCGAGGGGCACGAGACGGGCTGGGCCGCCTCGGGCCGCAACGGCGGATTCTGCGCCGCCTCGCTCACCCACGGGCTGCCCAACGGACTGGAGCGCTGGCCCGACGAGATCAGGAAGCTGGAGGAGCTGGGCGCCCGCAACCTCGACGCCATCGAGGAGGCGGTGGCCCGCTACGCCATCGACTGCGAGTTCGAGCGGACCGGCGAGATCGATGTCGCCACCCAGCCCCGTCAGCTCGAAGAGCTGCGGGAATGGCAGCAGGAGGCCGAACGGCACGGATTCGGCGGGGTGGAGTTCCTCGACCGGGACGCCCTGCGCGCGGAAGTCGACTCACCGACATTCCTGGGCGGTCTCTGGGACCGGCGCGGGGTCGCGATGCTGCACCCCGCGAAGCTCGCCTGGGGTCTGAAGCAGGCCTGTCTCGACCTGGGGGTACGGATCTACGAGCACACCCGCGGACTGGAACTGGCCGGAACCGGAACCGGAATGGCGGTCCGCACCCCGTACGGAAGGGTCCTCGCCCGCCGGGTCGCCCTCGGCACCAACATCTTCCCCTCGCTCGTGAAGCGGGTGCGCCCGTTCACCGTCCCGGTCTACGACTACGCGCTGATGACGGAGCCGCTGACCGCCGACCAGCTCGCCGCCATCGGCTGGCGGAACCGGCAGGGGCTCGGTGACAGCGCCAACCAGTTCCACTACTTCCGGCTCTCCGCCGACAACCGGATCCTGTGGGGCGGATACGACGCGATCTATCCTTACGGGGGCCGGCTCAGCGCCGATCTCGACCAGCGGCCGGAAACGTTCCTGAAGCTCGCCGGACAGTTCTTCGAATGCTTCCCGCAACTGGCCGGGGTGCGTTTCACCCATGCCTGGGGCGGTGCGATCGACACCTGCTCCAGATTCTCCGCGTTCTTCGGCACGGCCCATCAGGGCCGGGTCGCCTATGCCGCCGGATACACCGGACTCGGCGTCGGAGCCACCCGGTTCGGGGCCGACGTCATGCTCGACCTCCTCGCGGGCGGGCGGACCGAGCGGACGACGCTGGAGATGGTGCGCAGCAAGCCGATGCCGTTCCCGCCGGAGCCCCTCGCCTGGGCCGGGATCGAGCTGACGAAGCGCTCGCTGGCCAGGGCCGACGCCAACGGCGGCCACCGCAACCTGTGGCTGCGCACGATGGACCGCATGGGGCTCGGCTTCGACAGCTGAGCGGCGGCCCCGCCGCCGGGTGACCCACTTCACTACCGATTGGTAGCCGAACCCGCGTAATGGATCGGCCCGACCCCGCTCTCTCCCGTGAACGCACCGGCAACTCCCTGCCGGTACGCAACGGAACGGAGGCGGTCATGACTGGCCCAGGGGTCAAGGCAGCGGTGGAGTGGCTCGCGTCGGTGGCACCGGACCCGGACGCCTGCCGGCGGGAGTGGGAGCGCAATCCGCGGGGGATCGCGCTCCTTCCCGCCGGCCGGCGCTGGGACGTACTGATCCTTCCGGCGGAGCTGGGCTATCCGACGCTCGACGTGCTCACCCGGCTCATCGACCGGCCGGGGCCGGTCCTCTCGGACTTCGGCGAGGCCCGCATGGGGTTCTTCGTGCCGCCGGGCACCGTCGACCGGTGGATCGGCACGGGAATCCGGGGCGTCGGCCGGGGCGCCTGGATCGTGGTGCCCCACCCGGGGCGGGCCGCGGGCGGGGTGCGCTGGCTGATTCCGCCGGACGGATCGGGCACGCTCACCGACGCCACACTGCTGGAACTCGCGATGCACGAGGCCGCGGGAGGGGCCGCTTCGGGGGACGGAGTTTAGGCGGCTGCTGCCAGAGGTCTTGACAACCTGATTGGTCTGGACCATGTTGTGCGCGCCACACTCAATTCCCCCTTGCACGGAGGCCGTTGTGGAACGCACGGGACCCCCCGCCCGCATTACCGGAATTCTGGCCGCCTTCACGGCGGCCCTGCTGGCCGTCGGCGGCCTGGCAGCATCGGCGCCGAGCGCGGCGGCGGCCGACGTCGATCTGGCGCGCAACGGAAACTTCGAGGCGGGCCTGGACGGCTGGAGCTGTACGGGTGGCAGCGGAGTCGCTGTCAGCACCCCCGTGCACGGCGGCACCAAGGCGCTCATGGCGACCCCGGCAGGCAGCGACAACGCCAAGTGCTCCCAGACCGTCCGGGTTGAGCCCGACTCCACGTACACGCTCAGCAGCTGGGTGCGGGGCAGCTACGTCTACCTGGGCGCGGACGGCACGGGCACCACCGACGTGTCCACCTGGACGCAGTCCGCCTCCGACTGGACGCGGCTCACCACCACGTTCAGGACGGGCGCGTCCACCACCTCGGTCAACGTGTACACACACGGCTGGTACGGCACCCCGGCGTACTACGCCGACGACTTCACCCTCGTCGGCCCCGGCGGCGACCCGGTCTCGCTTCCGGCGGTGCCCGCAGGGCTCAGGGCCGGCACCCCCACCACGTCCTCGGTCCCGCTGTCCTGGACCGCCGCCGCAGGCGCCACCGGGTACAACGTCTACCGGGGAGGCGCGAAGGTCCTCTCCACCACCGGCACATCGGCGACCGTGACGGGCCTCGCCGCCTCGACGGCGTACAGCTTCCAGGTCGCCGCCACGAACGCGGCGGGCGAGTCCGCCAAGTCGGCCGCCGTCCCCGCCACCACCACGGCGGGCGGCAGCGGGGGAGAGAGCAGCGCGGACCTGCCGGCCCACGCACTCGTCGGCTATCTGCACTCCAGCTTCGCCAACGGCTCCGGCTACACGCGGATGGCCGACGTGCCCGACTCCTGGGACGTCATCGACCTGGCCTTCGGCGAGCCGACCTCCGTCACATCCGGGGACATCCGGTTCTCGCTCTGCCCGGTGGCCGAGTGCCCGGGCGTCGAGTCGGCGGCCGAGTTCAAGGCCGCCATCAAGGCAAAGCAGGCCGCGGGGAAGAAGGTCCTGATCTCCATCGGCGGCCAGAACGGGCAGGTACAGCTCGCCACCACCGCCGCCCGTGACACCTTCGTCTCCTCGGTCAGCAAGATCATCGACGAGTACGGTCTGGACGGACTGGACATCGACTTCGAGGGCCACTCGCTCTCGCTGGACACCGGCGACACCGACTTCCGGAGCCCCACCACCCCCGTCATCGTCAACCTGATCTCCGCGGTGAAGACGCTCAAGGCCAAGTACGGCGAGAAGTTCGTCCTGACCATGGCCCCCGAGACCTTCTTCGTGCAGCTCGGCTACCAGTACTACGGATCGGGCCCGTGGGGCGGCCAGGACCCCCGCGCCGGCGCCTACCTCCCGGTCATCCACGCCCTGCGCGACGACCTCACCCTGCTGCACGTCCAGGACTACAACTCGGGCTCCATCATGGGTCTGGACGGCCAGTACCACTCGATGGGCGGCGCCGACTTCCACATCGCGATGACCGACATGCTGCTGGCCGGCTTCCCGGTGGCGGGCGACGGGACCAAGGTCTTCCCGGGGCTCCGCCCCGACCAGGTCTCGATCGGTCTGCCGGCCTCCACCCAGGCGGGCAACGGCCACACCTCGCCCGCCGAGGTCACCAAGGCACTGAACTGCCTGACGAAGAAGACCGACTGCGGCTCGTACGCCACCCACGGCACCTGGTCCGGGCTCCGCGGGCTGATGACCTGGTCGATCAACTGGGACCGCTTCAACAACTGGGAGTTCTCGAAGAACTTCGACGCGTACTTCGGCGGCTGAGTCCTCCGCGGCCGAGCCGCAGCGGTAGGAGGAACAGCGGGAGGAGCAGCAGCCCGCACAGGAACCAGCTGCCCAGCACGTCCAGCGGCCAGTGATAGCCGCGCAGCACCAGACCGATGCCCGTCGCCGCCGTCAGCAGGACAGCGGCGACGGGCATCATCCACCGGCGTCCCACATGAGGGGCGAGCAGCAGCGCCGCGGCTCCGTAGGCCACCGCGGCGGTCGCCGCGTGGCCCGACGGGTAGTAACCGGTGGCATCGGTCAGCGGCCCCGGGCGGGCGATCCAGTCCTTGAGCGGCACGACGAGCAGCGGCACGGCGGCCATCGTCAGCGCCGCGACCACCGGTGCGCGGCGCGCACCGCGCACCAGCGACCAGACGAGCGCGCAGCCCAGCACCGGGAGCGCGACCTGCATGTTGCCGAGGTCGGCGAGGAATTCGGTCAACCGGGCCGGGCCGTGGCCGACGAGGGCGCGGCCGGTGCGCTCGTCGAGACGGCGCAACGGGCCCTCGGCCGCGATCTGCCAGGTGGTGAGTGCGAACAGGGCACCCAGGCCCGACACCACGGAGAGGAGAAGAGCCGTCCGCCCCGGAACAGGGGGGGTTGTTCCGGGGCGGACGGTGGGACCGGTGTGCCGCGCGCCCCGGGGGGTGTGGGGCGGGCGGCCATCCGATCGGTGAGGAGTTCCGGAGCCCGAGGCTCCAGTGGTGTGCGCGAAGGCACAACCAGGACGGCGCTGGGGGAGCTCCGACCCGGTATCGCCCGCAGTCCCCTGCGGGCGGGGTGTTTCTCTCATCTGCGGAAACCGTACGTCAGGCGATGGGGGGACCGACAGCGGGAACGGTAACCCGCCATTGCCCCCGCACACCTTCTTCACAGGCCCTCACCCGGGCACCGGTCATCCCCGGAGAAAACGCCGCGCCGTCGTCGTGCGCGCCGCTTTCGTGCGCCGCTTCCGTGCGCCGCTTCCGTGCGCCGTGCCGACGCTTTTGCGCACCGCGCCGGGATCAGACCGTGGCGAAGGCCTGCTCGATGACGTCGAGCCCCTCGACCAGCAGGTCCTCGCCGATCACCAGCGGCGGCAGGAAGCGCAGGACGTTGCCGTACGTGCCACAGGTCAGGACGAGGACGCCCTCGGCGTGGCACGCCTTCGCGAGCTGCGCGGCCGCCTCCGGGTTCGGGTCCTTGGTGCCGGACCTCACCAGTTCGATCGCGATCATGGCGCCGCGGCCGCGGATGTCACCGATGAGGTCGCCGTTCGGCAGCTTCGCCTGCATCTCGGCGAGCCGGCCCTTCATGACCTCCTCGATCCGCTTCGCCCTCCCGTTCAGGTCCAGCTCGCGCATCGTCTCGATCGCCCCGAGCGCACCGGCGCAGGCGACCGGGTTTCCGCCGTACGTGCCGCCGAGGCCGCCGGCGTGCGCGGCGTCCATGATCTCGGCGCGGCCGGTCACGGCGGAGAGCGGGAGGCCGCCCGCGATGCCCTTGGCGGTGGTGATCAGGTCCGGGACGATGCCCTCGTCCTCGCAGGCGAACCACTGGCCGGTGCGGCAGAAGCCGGACTGGATCTCGTCGGCGACGAAGACGATGCCGTTCTCCTCGGCGAACCGCGCGATCGCCGGGAGGAAGCCCTTGGCCGGCTCGATGAACCCGCCCTCGCCGAGCACCGGCTCGATGATGATCGCGGCGACGTTGTCCGCGCCGATCTGCTTGGTGATCTCGTCGATGGCCTGCGCGGACGCCTCCGCACCGGCGTTCTCCGCACCCGTCGGCCAGCGGTAGCCGTACGCCACCGGCACCCGGTAGACCTCGGGGGCGAACGGGCCGAAGCCCTGCTTGTACGGCATGTTCTTCGCCGTCAGCGCCATCGTGAGGTTGGTCCGGCCGTGGTAGCCGTGGTCGAAGACGACGACGGCGGTGCGCTTGGTGTAGGCACGGGCGATCTTCACCGCGTTCTCGACGGCCTCGGCGCCCGAGTTGAACAGCGCCGACTTCTTCGCGTGGTCGCCCGGCGTCAGCTCGGCGAGCTGCTCACAGACCTCCACGTACCCCTCGTACGGAGTGACCATGAAACAGGTGTGGGTGAAGTCGGCGAGCTGCGCGGACGCGCGGCGCACCACCGCCTCGGCGGAGGCGCCGACCGACGTCACGGCGATACCGGAACCGAAGTCGATCAGCCGGTTGCCGTCCACGTCCTCGACGATCCCGCCACCGGCACGGGCGGTGAACACCGGCAGGGTGGAGCCCACACCTGCGGCGACCGTCGCGAGGCGGCGGGCCTGCAGCTCCACCGACTTCGGTCCGGGAATGGCGGTGACGACGCGGCGCTCCTGCGGAATAGCGGTCATGCGGGGCTCCTGGGGGTGTTTCGGACGCTTCTCTTTCTGCAGGCTAGGGGCGGCGGCGGCGCTCGGGCATGCTCCGATCGGGAGTGATGAGGGGCGTGTCCTTGTCCGCGACGGACAGAAGGCGCCCCGGGGCCGCACCGCCCCGGGACCGTCACTATCCGGGCGCGTTGCTGAACTCCCCGTGTGCGCGCACTAGATTGGCCGGTGCAGCGGTCGGACCTGGCTGGTCAGGGGGCAACGGTTCATGGACAACGAAGGCACGCACGGCGCCCGGGGCGCACGGGGTGCGCAGCCCCCGGACGCCCGCAGCGGGCCGGTGCCGGCGCCGGCCGGACCGCCCCCGGCGATCCCGCCCGGCCCGCCCCCCGTCGCGCCGCCCGCGTTCCCCCCGACCGTTCCGCCGCCCGCGGCGGAGCCCACCGCCACGACGCCGGTCCGGCCCACCGCCCAGCCCGGCCGGGACGGCACCGCCGGTACGCCGACGGCCGACTGGCTGAACGCGCCGCGCCCCGACAGCGACCCCGGTGTGTGGCGCTACGCCTACGTGCCGAGGCCCCCCGAGCGGGCGCCGCGCCCCTCCCTGGTGGGCCCAGCGGCCACGTTCGTCCTGTGGCTCCTGCTGTGGCTGCTGCTCACCGAACGTGCCGTCCCCTATGTGTTCAAGCCGATCGAGATCATCACCGGACCCGAATGGTGGGTGTTCGGCGGGCTGAGGGAGGACGCGCCCCCGCTCGTGGTCAACTCCACCACGCTCTACTACCAGATCCTGGTCCTCGCCCTGGGCTTCTGGGCCGCCAGGATCGGTGGCTGGGCGCATCTCTTCCGCTACTACGCGGGGGAGCGCCTGGACCGGGCCAGGTTCGTGGTCTCGGCGGCCGGGGCGCTCCTCACCGTGTGGCTCGTGTGGACCCGGCGGGTGCCGCTGGCGGACGTGATCCTGCCGGCCGTGCCCACCAGTTGGATGCAGGGCGGCGGGAACCAGTACGCCGCCCTGTTCGTCTCGATCGTGCTCTACGCCCTGATCGGCACCGCGATCGTGTGGCCGTTCGCCCGGATCGGCCAGTGGTCGACGGAGCTCGGCCCCTTCCTGCGGCGGCTGCGTAACCAGGAGCCGGAGCCGGAGCGGCCCCAGGCCGTCCCCGCACGGCCGGGGACCGCCCCCGCACCCGCCGGACCGGCCCCGGCGGACTGGCCCGAGCTGCGGGCCGCCGGGCGCCCGGACGCCGCGGAGGCACTGACGGCAGCCGTTCGTACCGGCCGGATGAACGACGTCGACTGCGTACGGCTGCGCCATGCCTGGGCCGTCGCCCGGACCCGTCCCGACCGTCTCGAATCCTTCACCGACACCGTGCTGCGCAAGGGTCCGGGCGCCTATATGCATCCGTCGGGCGCCCGCGATCTGCCGCTGCGCACCGCTCCGCACGACCCCCTCACGGGCCAGGTCCGGATCGGCGGCTGTGCTGACGACCCGCGCAACCCCTATCCGCGCCGCGGTTCGGGCATGGCCCTGGAGCCCGCCTCGCTGGGAACGTCCCTGCTGGCGGTGGGGCCACCCGGTTCGGGGAAGACCGCCGCTGTGGTCCGGCCGGTCATCGAGTCCCTCGCCATCAGGGCGCTCACCGGCCAGGCCGCGGTGCTCGCCGTCGGCGGGGCGGGCGCCCAGCTGGGTCCCGACGAGGCCTACGACGTCGTCGTCAGGATCGGCGACCCCGCGTCCGTACACGACTTCGACCTGTACGGCGGCACGACCGACCCCGACGAGGCCGCGATCGCCCTCGCGGAGGGACTGGCCGGCGACATCCCCGGACTGGACAGCCGCCGCGCTGGCACCGTCCTCGGCCAGCTTCTCGGCCCCTACCGCACCGTGCACGGCAGGTTCCCCGGCGTTCCCGAACTCCGCGAGCTCCTCGAAGGCTCCGTCACCGCCCTGACCCGCCTGCGCCAGGCCCTGGAGTCCGGCGGCCACCACGCGATGCTGCGCGAGCTGGACGCCCGTGCCCGGCAGGCAGGCGGCTCGGGGGACCCGGCCGCCGTCCTGGCCGACCGGATCGCCGCACTCGACCGTCCGGCCTTCGCCGGGTTCTTCTCCACGGGCGAGGACGCCCGGCCGTTCTCGCTGCGGTCCCTGGAACAGCACCCGCTGCGAGTGCGCATCGATCTGCCGGAACGGGCACACGCCGAGGCGTCCCGGGTGCTGGCCCGCCTCGTCCTCGCCCAGTTCAACGCGATCGCCGCGGCCCGCTCGGACCGCTCGCTGTTCGTCTGTCTGGTCCTGGACGACGCCACGCACGCCATCACCGCCGAAACCGTCCGGGGGATCCGGCGGCTGCGCTCCGTCAACGCCGGCGCGGTCCTGGCCCTGCGGACTCTGGACGACGTGCCCGAAGCGCTGCACACCGCCCTGCTCGGGTCCGTCGGCTGCGCCATGGCCTTCGCCGGCGTCTCGACCTGGGACGGCAAACGCTTCGCCGAGGCCTGGGGCAAGGAGTGGGTGGAGGTCCGCGAGGTCGCCCAGCACGGCGTCTTCGCCGACCAGCCGCTCACCCGCGCCCTGCACGCCCTGCGGAAGCTGGCCACCGGCAAGGCGGTGACCACCGACGCCGTGACCGTGCGCCAGGTCGAGCGGGAACGCTGGTCCGCCTCCGGACTGGCCTACGAACTGCCGGCCGGTCACGCGGTGCTCTCCCTGACCACCGTCGACGGCGAACACGCACCCCCTCTCCTGGTGGATTTGGGAAGCTGAGGGGTTACGCGGCAGTAGCGCAGGGAGCGGTTACGGGAACCCTGCCGCCCTGGCAGAATCGACGACAGCCGTTCATACGGGACGGCGAAATCGACGCCCCCTCCCAAAGGTCGCCCGTCCCATGCCCCCCACTCTCGCCTCGCTCGCCCAGCACTCGGCGCTCAAGCTCACGGTCCGTGCGGGGGCGGACCGGCTCGATGTCCCCGTGCGCTGGGCACACGCCAGTGAGCTGGCCGACCCCGTTCCCTACATGGAGGGCGGTGAGCTGCTGCTGATCACCGCGACCAATCTCGACGCCGAGAGCCCCGAGGCCATGCAGCGGTACGTGCGGCGGCTGGCCGGCTCCGGGGTCGTCGGGGTGGGCTTCGCCGTGGGTGTCAACTACGACGAGGTGCCGAAGGCGGTGATCGACGCCGCCGAGGAAGCGGGGCTGCCGCTCCTCGAAGTGCCCCGCCGCACCCCCTTCATCGCCATCGCCAAGGCCGTGTCGTCGGAGATCGCCGCCGACCAGTACCGGGCCGTGACCGCCGGTTTCGAGGCGCAGCGCGAACTCACCAGGGCGGCGCTCGCCGGGGACGGGCCCGCTGAGCTCCTCACCCGGCTCGCCGCCCACGTCGACGGCTGGGCCGCGCTGTACGACGCCTCGGGGGCCGTCGTGGCCGCGGCTCCCGACTGGGCCGCCCGCCGCGCCGCCCGGCTCACCCCGGACGTGGAGCGCCTGCGGGACCGCCCGGCCCCCGCCAGCGTGGTCGTCGGCGGCTCCGACGACCGGGTCGAGCTCCAGTCCCTGGGCACCGGCCGCCGGGCCCGCGGCGCACTCGCCGTCGGCACCGGGGCGGCACTCGGCACCGCGGAGCGTTACGCCGTGCACTCGGCGGTCGCCCTGCTCACCCTCACCACCGCCCGCTCCCGATCGCTCCAGGGCGCCGAACAGCGGTTGGGCGCGGCGGTGCTGCGCATGCTGCTCGCCGGCCAGCCCGACCACGCGCGCGGCGTCGCCGGGGATCTGTACGGCGGGCTGCTGGACGCGCCGTTCCGGCTGCTCATCGCCGAAGCCTCCGAACCCTCCACCACCGCGCGGCTGGCCGAGGCCATGGAGACCGCGGCCGCCCGGTCGGGCGAGACCGTGCTGATGGTGCCCGAGGGTGAACGCCTCGTCGTCCTGGCCGCCGACGGCGGCGCCGCCGTCGGCGCCTGCACCACCTACACGCAGGCCCAGGAGGAACGGCCCGCGCACGAACCGGCGGAGGACACCGTCGTGGTCGTGGGCCTCTCCGCCCCCGCCGGGCCGATCGCCGTCTCGGCCGCGTACAAGCAGGCCGAGCAGGCGCTGTCGGTGGCCCGAAGACGGGGCAGGGCCCTGGTCGAGCACGAGGAGCTGGCGGCCGGATCGGTCGTCCCGCTGCTCGCGGACGACGCCGTACGGGCCTTCGCCGACGCCATGCTCCGCGCCCTGTACGAGCACGACACCAAGGGCCGCGGCGACCTGGTCGCCTCCCTGCGGGCCTGGCTCTCCCACCACGGCCAGTGGGACGCCGCGGCCGCGGACCTGGGGGTGCACCGGCACACCCTGCGCTACCGCATGCGCAGGGTGGAGGAGATCCTCGGCCGTTCCCTGGACGATCCGGACACCCGGATGGAACTCTGGCTGGCCCTCAAGGTCACCAGCCCCCCGACGGTGTCCTAGGACCTGCTCGAAGGCCCCGCCTGTCCCTGCTTTCGAAACCCCGCCCTGCCCCTGCTTTCCGATTTCCAAGCACGTCCCAGGGCCTTTCCCCGGGCTTTTCGAGCAACCACGGGTTCATCCGACAAACCGGCGCGTCCCGGAGCACCTCTGCTCCACGCCGGACAAACGCCAGGCGCGGGGCCCGGCCCTACGGTGGGGGACGGAACACCCACGACGTCGAAGGGCCGGAACCTCCATGACCTCCACCCACGCCTTCTGGCTGGCCGGCCGCGAGGCCACCGGCGAGGAAACCCTCGACGTCACCAGCCCCTGGGACGGCCGTCCCGTCGGAACCGTCGGCGTGCCGACCGAGGCCCAGATCGAGGAGGCCGTCGCCGCGGCCCACGCCGTGCGCGACGAGTTCGCCGCGACCCCGGCCCACGTCCGCGCCGCCGCGCTCGACCACGTGGCACGGCGCCTGACGGAGCGCACCGAGGAGATCGCCCAGGTGATCTCCGCAGAGAACGGCAAGCCCATCAAGTGGGCGCGCGGCGAGGTCGGCCGGGCCGTCTCGGTGTTCCGCTTCGCCTCCGAGGAGGCCCGCCGGTTCAACAGCGGCGACGCCCAGCGCCTGGACACCGACGCCGGTGGTACGGGACGGCTCGGCCTGACCCGCCGCTTCCCGCGCGGCACCGTCCTCGGCATCGCACCCTTCAACTTCCCGCTGAACCTCAGCGCGCACAAGGTGGCCCCGGCCATCGCCGTCGGTGCCCCGATCATCCTCAAGCCCGCCCCGGCCACCCCGATCTCGTCGCTCATCCTGGGCGAGCTGCTGGCCGAGACCGACCTGCCGGCCGGCTCCTGGTCCGTCCTGACGGTCCCCAACGACCGGATGCCCGCCCTGGTGCAGGACGAGCGGCTGCCCGTGATCTCGTTCACCGGCTCCGCCCCCGTCGGCTACTCGATCATGGACTCCGTGCCGCGCAAGCACTGCACCCTGGAGCTCGGCGGCAACGGCGCCGCGGTCGTCCTCGGCGACTACGCCTCCGAGGAGGACCTGGACTGGGCCGCGACCCGTATCGCGACCTTCTCCAACTACCAGGGCGGCCAGTCCTGCATCTCGGTGCAGCGCGTCATCGCGGACGCCGCGGTCTACGACCGGCTTCTCCCGAAGATCGTCGCCGCGGTCGAGGCCCAGGTCACTGGAGACCCGTCCGACGCCGCCACCGACGTCGGCCCGCTGGTCAGCGAGGACGCGGCCAAGCGCGTCGAGTCCTGGGTCGACGAGGCGGTGGAGGCCGGCGGCAAGCTGCTCACCGGCGGCAGGCGGGACGGGGCGAGCTACGCGCCGACCGTACTCACCGAGCTCCCCGACGGCGTCAGCCTCTCCTGCGAGGAGGTCTTCGGACCGGTCCTCTCGGTGCAGAGGGTGGACGGCGAGGCCGAGGCGTTCGCCTCCGTCAACTCCTCCAAGTACGGCCTCCAGGCAGGCGTGTTCACCCACGACCTGCAGACCGCCTTCCGCGCCCACCGCGCGCTGGAGGTCGGCGGCGTGATCATCGGCGACGTCCCCTCGTACCGTGCGGACCAGATGCCGTACGGCGGCACCAAGCAGTCCGGCGTCGGCCGGGAGGGCGTCCGGTACGCCATGGACGACTACACCTACGAGCGTGTCCTGGTCCTCACCGGCCTCGCCCTGTAGCCGTCCCGGCGGACGAACGGCCGGATCCCCGCGCGGTGGGATCCGGCCGTTCCGGGATTCCGCGAGCGGGGATGGCCACTGGAGTGGCGGCCGACCCGATCGGAGTCCCGAGGATGGTGGCAACGGCAGGAATCGGGTACATACGGACGAGTAGAACCGGTCGATACGCGTCGGCGGGCCCGCACACCGGGCCGTCCGTGGGTCTGCCGGACCACCCACCCGACGACGACGCGGCGAGGTGAGCTCCTCATGTCCGCACCATCCGCACAACGACCCTCCGCACACCAGCACACGCCCAAGGTCTCCGAGCGCGAAGCGCGCCAAGTGGCCGAGGACGCGCGTGAACGGGACTGGCACAAGCCCAGTTTCGCCAAGGAACTCTTCCTGGGCCGCTTCCGTCTCAACCTGATCCACCCGCATCCGCTGCCGGCCGGCGAGGACGTCCGGCGCGGCGAGGAGTTCCTCGCCCGGCTGCGCGAGTTCTGCGACACCAGGATCGACGGCGCCCTGATCGAGCGCGAGGCCAGGATCCCCGACGAGGTGGTCAACGGCCTCAAGGAGCTCGGCGCGCTGGGCATGAAGATCGACGTCAAGTACGGCGGTCTCGGCCTGACGCAGGTGTACTACAACAGGGCCCTCGCCCTGGTCGGTTCCGCCAGCCCGGCGATCGGCGCCCTGCTCTCCGCCCACCAGTCCATCGGTGTGCCGCAGCCGCTGAAGGTCTTCGGCAGCCAGGAGCAGAAGGACACCTTCCTGCCCCGGCTCGCCCGCAGCGACATCTCGGCGTTCCTCCTCACCGAGCCCGACGTCGGGTCCGACCCGGCACGCCTCGCGACGTCCGCCGTCCCGGACGGCTCGGACTACGTGCTCGACGGCGTGAAGCTGTGGACGACCAACGGGGTCGTCGCCGACCTGCTCGTCGTCATGGCCCGGGTCCCGAAGTCCGACGGCCACAAGGGCGGCATCACCGCCTTCGTGGTCGAGGCGGACTCCCCGGGCATCACCGTGGAGAACCGCAACGCGTTCATGGGCCTGCGCGGCCTGGAGAACGGCGTCACCCGTTTCCACCGGGTCCGCGTCCCCGCGGCGAACCGGATCGGGCCGGAGGGCGCCGGGCTCAAGATCGCGCTCACCACCCTCAACACCGGCCGGCTCTCGCTGCCCGCCATGTGCGTCGGCTCCGGGAAGTGGTGTCTGAAGATCGCCCGCGAGTGGTCGGCGGTCCGCGAGCAGTGGGGCAGGCCGGTCGCCCGGCACGAGGCGGTCGGCTCGAAGATCGCCTTCATCGCCGCGACCACCTTCGCCCTGGAAGCGGTCGTCGACCTCTCCTCCCAGATGGCCGACGAGAACCGCAACGACATCCGGATCGAGGCCGCGCTCGCCAAGCTGTACGGCTCCGAGATGGGCTGTCTGATGGCCGACGAGCTCGTCCAGATCCGCGGCGGCCGGGGCTTCGAGACGGCGGACTCCCTCGCCGCACGCGGCGAACGGGCCGTCCCCGCCGAGCAGATGCTCCGGGACATGCGCATCAACCGGATCTTCGAGGGCTCGACGGAGATCATGCACCTGCTGATCGCCCGGGAGGCCGTCGACGCCCACCTGAAGGTCGCCGGGGACATCATCGACCCCGACAAGCCGTTCTCCGCCAAGGCGAAGGCCGGCGCGAACGCCGCGGGTTTCTACGCCCGGTGGCTGCCCAAGCTCGTCGCCGGACCCGGACAGGTCCCCGGCACCTACGCGGAGTTCAACCCCGCGGGCCACGCCGACCTGTCCGGACACCTGCGCTACGTCGAACGCTCCTCCCGCAAGCTGGCCCGCTCCACCTTCTACGCCATGTCGCGCTGGCAGGGCCGGATGGAGACCAAGCAGGGCTTCCTCGGCCGGGTCGTCGACATCGGCGCGGAACTCTTCGCGATGAGCGCCGCCTGCGTCCGGGCCGAGCTCCTGCGCGGCGACGACGACCACGGCCGTGAGGCCTACCAGCTCGCCGACGCGTTCTGCCACCAGTCCCGTGTCCGGGTCGAGGAGCTCTTCACCCGGCTGTGGTCCAACACCGACGACCTGGACAGGCGCGTGGTCGACGGCGTCCTGTCGGGCACGTACACCTGGCTGGAGGAGGGCATCGTCGACCCGAGCGGCGAAGGCCCGTGGATCGCCGACGCCACCCCGGGCGCCTCCACCCGGGACAACGTCCACCGGCCGATCCGCTGAGCCCCTGACGCAGGACCCGGCGGGGCGCGTCCACTCGTTGGACGCGCCCCGCCACCACGCGTGCGGCACGGCAGGATGAGCGACCGTGACCGTCATCCACGTCCCCGGCTCCAAGTCCGTCACCGCGCGCGCCCTCTTCCTGGCCGCCGCCGCGAACGGCACCAGCACGCTCGTACGTCCGCTGATCTCGGACGACACCGAAGGCTTCGCCGAAGGGCTGACCGGCCTCGGCTACGAGGTGGCGCGGGAGGCGGACCGCTGGCGCGTCGTGGGACGCCCGGCCGGCCCCGCCGCCGCCGAGGCCGACATCCACTGCCGTGACGGGGCGACCACGGCCCGTTTCCTGCCGACCCTCGCCGCGGCCGGCACGAGCGGCAGCTACCGTTTCGACGCCTCCGCGCAGATGCGCCGCCGCCCTCTCGCCCCGCTCACCGAGGCGCTGCGGGCACTCGGTGTCGACCTCCACCACGAGGAGGCCGAGGGCCACCACCCGCTGCGGATCAGCGCCGCGGGCATCAAGGGCGGCGAACTGACACTGGACGCCGGACAGTCCAGCCAGTACCTCACCGCGCTCCTGATGCTCGGACCGCTGACGGCCGAGGGGCTCCGGATCGACGTCACCGATCTGGTGTCGGCGCCCTACATCGAGATCACCCTGGCGATGATGCGGAGCTTCGGGGTCGAGGTCGGCCGCGGCGGCCCCGGTGACAACGTGTTCACCGTGCCGCCCGGCGGCTACCGGGCCACCACGTACGCCGTCGAGCCGGACGCCTCCACCGCGAGCTACTTCTTCGCCGCGGCGGCCCTCACCGGCCGGGAGGTGACCGTCCCCGGGCTGGGGAAGGACGCACTCCAGGGGGACCTGCGGTTCGTCGACGTGCTGCGACGGATGGGCGCCGAGGTGCACATGGACGCCCGCTCCACCACCGTCCGCTCCACCGGGACGCTCCGCGGCCTCACCGTCAACATGCGCGACATCTCCGACACCATGCCGACACTGGCCGCGATCGCCCCCCACGCCTCCGGGCCGGTGCGCATCGAGGACGTCGGCAACACCCGGGTGAAGGAGTGCGACCGGCTGGAGGCGTGCGCCGGGAACCTGCGGCGGATGGGCATCACCGTCGCGACGGGTCCGGACTGGATAGAGATCCTGCCCGGCACGCCGCGGGCCACCGAGATCGCCACCCACGGCGACCACCGCATCGTCATGTCGTTCGCCGTCGCCGGTCTGCGGACCCCCGGCATCACCTACGACGACCCGGGCTGCGTACGCAAGACCTTCCCGCGCTTCCACGAGGAGTTCGCCGAATTCGCGAAGCTCACGGCCTGACCGGAGGGATAGGCTCCCCGGCATGATGTCCGCATCCGACGTGCTGTCCGTCCTGTCGGTGCTGCGCGGGGCCGGCGCGGATGTGGTGCTGGCCGGCGGCTGGGGGATCGACGCGCTGATCGGCGAGGAGACCCGCGGCCACAGGGACCTCGACCTGCTGCACCGCCACGAACAGGAACCCGCCCTCGTCGCCGCCCTGACGGCGGCCGGTTACGCGCAGACCCTCGACCGGCGCCCCGTGCGGTTCGTCCTCAGCCACCCCGCCGGTCCCGAAATCGATCTGCACCCCCTGCGGTTCGCGCCGGACGGCTCGGCGGTCCAGTCGTCGTTCGACCCCGATCAGCCCTTCCGCTACCCGGCGGAGTGCTTCGTCACCGGCACCGTGGACGGCACGCCGGTGCGCTGCATCTCGGCCCGTCAGCAGGTCGATTTCCACCAGGGGTACGAGCCCGGGCCGGCCGATCTGCACGACATGGCACAGCTCCGCAGGGTGTTCGGCGTGGCCACGCATTTCTGAACCCGGCCGGCATGCAGCACAATCGGGCGTCGGTCGGCAGCACGACGGACGACGGGACGACAGCGAATGGGGACAGGAATGTACGGGGCGAGGAACGTGCGGGGACGGCGCCGGACGGCAGTCGTCGCGATCGCGGCCGCGATGGCTCTGGGCCTGACCGCCTGCGGCAGTGACGACGACAGCGCGGGCGGCTCCGCCGGTGCGGACAAGGACGGCAAGGCCTCGGACCGGGCCTCCGCGCCCGGCGCGGCAGACGAGGCACGACTGACGGCAGCCTCCTTCACCGACGGCGAGAAGGTCGGCACGTACACCGCGTCCGAGTACGCCCTCGACGGCCCCCTCGGCGACGCCTACACCGCGCAGCCGGCAGGCTGCCAGCCGCTCGTCAGCCTCGCCGCGGAGGTCAGCGACCCCGACCCCACCGCCCAGGTGCAGCGCAAGGCCGACATCCCCGCCGAGATGCTCGGTGTCACCACCGACATCACCCTGCGCAGTTACGGCAAGGGCGGGGCCGAAACCGTCATGAAGGCACTCGACAAGGCAGGCAAGGACTGCGCCGGAGGCTTCACCGAACAGCGGGCCGTCGCCCGTGCCAAGTACCTGGAGGTCGAGCCGGCCAAGGCCCCCGCCTTCGCGGCCGAGACCGACGGGGCGAAGGCCTACCGCTTCACCATCCTCGACGTGAAGGGGAAGGAGAAGCTGTACGAGTACCTCACCGTCGTCCGCTCCGGCTCCACCACTCTCGCCTTCCGCGCGGAGATCAGCTCCACCAAGGACATCGGCGGGGTGCCGCCCGAGATCATGGCCGCGCAGTGGTCGAAGTTCCGCGCGGCCAAGGCCTGAGGCCCCGGTGAGCGAGCAGCCACGACCCGGCGCGCGGGGCGCGCGGTCCACGCACACAGCGGATGCGGCAACAATGGGGGCCATGAGCGACAGCCCCGCCCCCCTCGCCGACCCGCACCTCGTCTTCGACGCCGTGGAAGGACGCCGGGATCTCGTCATCCTCGGCTCCACCGGGTCCATCGGCACCCAGGCCATCGACCTGGTGCTGCGCAATCCCGACCGCTTCCGTGTCACCGCGCTCTCCGCGGCGGGCGGCCGGGTCCCCCTCCTCGCCGAACAGGCCCGCCTGCTGCGGGTGCGTACGGTCGCGGTCGCCTCTCCCGAAGCGGTGCCCGCCCTGCGCGAGGCGCTGCTGCACGAGTACGGGCCGGGCGAGCCGATCCCCGAGATCCTGGCCGGGCCCGAAGCGGCAACGGAGCTGGCGGCCGGTGACTGCCACACCGTGCTCAACGGCATCACGGGTTCGATCGGCCTCGCCCCGACGCTGGCCGCGCTCAGGGCGGGCCGCACCCTGGCACTGGCCAACAAGGAGTCGCTGATCGTCGGCGGCCCGCTGGTCAAGGCGCTGGCCGCGCCCGGGCAGATCATCCCGGTCGACTCCGAGCACGCCGCTCTCTTCCAGGCGCTCGCGGCGGGCAAGCGCGCCGATGTGCGCAAGCTCGTCGTCACCGCGTCCGGCGGCCCGTTCCGCGGACGCACCAGGAGCGAGCTCGGGGACGTCACCAGGGAACAGGCCCTCGCGCACCCGACCTGGGCCATGGGGCCGGTCATCACGATCAACTCGGCGACCCTGGTCAACAAGGGCCTCGAGGTCATCGAGGCCCATCTCCTCTACGACATCCCGTTCGACCGGATCGAGGTCGTGGTCCACCCCCAGTCGTATGTCCACTCCATGGTGGAGTTCACCGACGGCTCCACCCTCGCCCAGGCGACCCCGCCCGACATGGGCGGGCCGATCGCCATCGGCCTCGGCTGGCCGCAGCGCGTACCCGACGCGGCCCCCGCCTTCGACTGGTCGAAGGCCTCGTCCTGGGAGTTCTTCCCGCTGGACACCGAGGCCTTCCCGTCGGTCGGGCTCGCCCGCCACGTCGGGGCCCTGGGCGGCACCGCGCCGGCGGTGTTCAACGCCGCCAACGAGGAGTGCGTGGACGCGTTCCTCGACGGCCGGCTGGCATTCAACGGCATCATGGACACCGTCACCGCGGTGGTGGCCGAACACGGAACGCCCCCGACGGGAACTTCCCTCACCGTCGCGGACGTCCTTGAAGCGGAGGCCTGGGCACGGACCCGGGCCCGGGAACTCTCGGCCGAGGCCGCAGCGGAGGCGCGCGCATGAGTATGACGTCGGTCCTGTTGACCGTTCTGGGTATCGCCGTCTTTGTCATCGGACTGCTGTTCTCCATCGCCTGGCACGAGCTGGGTCACCTCTCGACCGCGAAGCTCTTCGGTATCCGCGTACCCCAGTACATGGTCGGCTTCGGCCCGACGATCTGGTCGCGCAAGAAGGGCGACACGGAGTACGGGTTCAAGGCGATCCCGGCGGGCGGCTACATCCGCATGATCGGGATGTTCCCCCCGGGGCTCGACGGCCGGATCGAGGCGCGTTCCACCTCGCCGTGGCGCGGCATGATCGAGGACGCCAGGTCGGCGGCCTTCGAGGAGCTGGAACCGGGCGACGAGAAGCGGCTCTTCTACACGCGCAAGCCGTGGAAGCGCATGATCGTCATGTTCGCCGGGCCGTTCATGAACCTGATCCTGGCCGTCGTGATCTTCCTCGGCGTGGCCATGACCTTCGGGTTCCAGACCCAGACGACCCAGGTCGCCGGCGTCCAGAAGTGCGTGATCTCGCAGAGCGAGAACCGCGAGACCTGCAAGTCGTCCGACCCGGTCTCGCCCGCCCAGGCAGCCGGACTGCGGGAGGGCGACAAGATCGTCGCCTTCAACGGCACGAAGATCGACAAGTGGTCCACGCTCTCCGACCGGATCCGCGACACGATCGGCCCCGCCACCATCACCGTCCAGCGCGGCGGCCAGGAGCAGACCCTGCACGCCGTGCTCAGGAAGAACGCGGTGGCGAAGAAGGACTCCGACGGCGAGGTCATCCCCGGCAAGTTCGTCTCCGCCGGCTACCTCGGATTCGCGGCGCAGACGGAGATCGTGCCGCTCTCCTTCGGTGACTCGGTCGTCCGCATGGGCGACATGATCGAGAACGGCGTCGATTCGATCATCGACCTGCCGTCCAAGATCCCCGCGCTCTGGAGCGCGGCCTTCTCGGACGGCGACCGTGCGGCCGACTCCCCGGTCGGCGTCGTCGGCGCGGCCAGGATCGGCGGCGAGGTGATGACGCTGGACGTCCCGGCGCAGAACCAGATCGCGATGATGCTGTTCCTGCTGGCCGGCTTCAACCTCTCGCTGTTCCTCTTCAACATGCTGCCCCTGCTGCCGCTCGACGGCGGTCACATCGCGGGAGCGCTGTGGGAGGCGATCCGGCGCAACGCGGCGCGGATCTTCCAGCGCCCCGACCCCGGCCCGTTCGACGTCGCCAAGCTGATGCCCGTCGCCTATGTCGTGGCCGGGATGTTCATCTGCTTCACCCTGCTCGTGCTGGTGGCCGATGTCGTCAATCCGGTCAAGATCTCCTGACCGGCGCGACGGATGTGCCTGCTGTATCCCGAGTGACGTCGGATGCGCGTGATGCGTCCGGTCGCCCACATTTTGTGCGGGCGCCGGATGCCGTGTGCCTCAGGTTGTCCTCGGTGCCGTAACCTCGAAGGTCGGAGCCCGCCGATCTCGGGACCTTGATCCACACCTTGGGGATGCTCAGCGCATGACTGCGATTTCTCTCGGAATGCCTACCGTTCCGACTCAGCTCGCCGTACGGCGGGTCAGCCGCAAGATCCAGGTCGGGTCGGTGGCGGTCGGTGGGGACGCGCCGGTTTCGGTGCAGTCGATGACGACGACGCGTACGTCGGACATCGGTGCGACGTTGCAGCAGATCGCGGAGCTGACGGCGTCGGGTTGTCAGATCGTGCGGGTGGCGTGCCCGACGCAGGATGATGCGGACGCGCTCAGGACGATCGCTTCGAAGTCGCAGATCCCGGTGATCGCGGATATTCACTTCCAGCCG
>NZ_JBHXUW010000019.1:0-122479 GCF_042672475.1 Streptomyces sp. NPDC127177 | reverse complement strand
GCCGCACCGTGGGAACGGTGCGGCGGCCCCTTCCGCATGCGTACGCGCTTCAGCTCACCGGCCGGAGCGCAGCCTGCGCCACGGGGTGAACGTGAACACCGCGCCGCCCAGCAGGATCGCCGTGCCGGCGACCAGACCGAGTGCGCGCAGGGCGCCGTTGTCCTCGGCACCGGTGGCCGCGAGCCCGCCGCCGGAGGCCGTACCGCCCGCCGCAGCCGCTCCGCCGGAACCCGAGGTGTCACCGCCGGACGCGCCGCCCTCCTGGGCGGTGGTGTCGAGTTCGAGCGACGCCTTGGTGGCGCCCTTGACCGTGCACGGGATGTTGATCTTCGAGGTGCCCAGCGTGACGTCGATCGTCAGGGTGCCGGGCGTGAGGGTGGACTTGCCGGAGGCCCCCGGCTTGTACGTGCCGGTCATGTCGGGCAGGTCGACCGGCTTGCCCGTCTCCAGGGGTGCGGGGTTCCCCGGTCCCCGGACGGTCACCGAGCCCTTGTCGGCACCGCCGATGACGATCTGCATGGACGGCTTCAGCGCACCCGCGGGCAGGGCGGCCGGGCTGTCCATCACGCCCTTGGCCGTCTTGACCGTGAGCCCGTAGCCGCCACCGTCCTTCTTGGCGTCGATCGTGACCTTGGAGGCGATGGAGGCCGGGCCGGGCGACTTGCAGGTGAAGTTGACGGCGACCTCCTTGCCCGGGAAGTCGGTGGCGCCGCCGGATCCTCCTGTGGTGCCCCCGTCGTCCGTACCGCCGGTGGTCGTACCGCCGGTGTCGCCGCCGGTGGTCGTGCCGCCGGTGTCGGTCCCACCGGTGTCGGCGCCACCTGTGTCGGTGCCACCTGTGTCGGTGCCACCGTCCGTGGTTCCGCCGGTGTCGGTGCCCCCGGTGTCGGTGCCGCCGGTGTCCGTGCCGCCGTCGGTCGTGCCGCCGTCCGTGGCTCCCCCGCCGTCCGTGACCTTGATCGTCGCGCCCGGCTGCACGGTCTCCTTCGGGGAGCACTTGGTGTCGGTGGAGATCGGCTTGGAGACGTTGATGTTGTAGCCGTCCGGCGTCAGCGTGAGGTCACCCGCCTTCTCCAGCTTCAGCGAGCCCTTCATGTCCGGCAGGATCATCGCGCTGTTCTTGGGGATCGGGGGGTTCTGCCGCGGCCCTTCCACCTTCAGGTCGCCGGTGGCCGCGCCGCCCAGCTTGATGGTGCCGGTCGGCTTGACGGTGTCCTTGTCGAGGTCGAGTACATCGGGGTTGCTGGAGGCCGCCTTGACCGTCTTCCACACGACCTCGACGGTGTCGCCGACCTTCGCGTCGGCGGGTGCGGTCAGCTGCACCTCGGTGGTGCCCTGTACGGCCGGCAGTCCGGAGATGGCCGGGGGTATGCACTCCGTCTTGTACGAGATGTCGGCGGCCTGGGCAGGGCTCGCGGCCAGCAGCATGCCCGCCCCGCCGATCATCATCGCGACTCCCGCCGCGACCGTCCTGCGTTGCGTACTCACGAATGTCCCTTCGTCGTCGGTCTGTGCTCTGACGGTGCGGAATCAGGGGTGAACCACGGCAGTGCGGCCGCGGTGGTGCCCGCACCCGTGGCGGGCGCGGGGCCGGGGGCCGGCCCGGGGGCCCGGCGCCGCCCCGGCAGCCGGGCCGTCACACCGGCGAGCCGGTCGGGGCGGCGCCGGGACCCGGCCGCCGCGTGCGCGGGACGCGGCCGTACCTTGTCGACGACCGCCATGCCGATGCGGAACACGGCTGCGGGCACGACGAGGCAGAGCAGGATCCAGAAGAGCGTCACGCCCCAGGGGCGGCCCACCCCCCACGGCTGTTCGGCCAGCACCTTCGTGCCGTACTTCAGTGAGATCTGGTAGTCGCCATGGGCGCCCGCGGCGAGTTCGACGGGCAGTTCGATCCGCGCCTTGCGGCCGGGGCCGATGGTGCCGCGCCACTGCCGGTCCTCCCACTGCGGGGCGTAGACACCGTGGGAGGTGCCGATCTCGAAGACCGGGTCCTTGACCGCCGCGGAGCCCGGATTGCCCACGGTGAGGACGAGCCGGCGGGACGGCGGGGCGCCGAACCAGGTCAGGACGGAGCTGTCGCCCTCCAGCCGGGAGGTGGTGAGGACGGCGAGCTTTCCGTCGCCGGTCTCCTTGGGCAGCGGGGCGACGGGGTGTCCCGCGACGACGAACACCGCGTCGGCCACGGACTGGTCCCCGGTGACCGTGGCGACGTGCACCACGCAGGGGCACGGTTCGGGCGGCTCGGCGACCGGCAGCTTCTTGGTGAACGCGCCATCGGAGTCGGTGGTGACGGCCCGGCCGTCCGCGTTGGCGCAGGAGTTGGTGCCACCGATCACCCCGCGCGCGGGGCTGGACCGTCCGCAGATCAGCATCATCAGCAGGGTGTTCGGGCGCCAGCCGTGGCCCTTGACGGTGATCTCGCCGCCTTTGCCCGCCTGCTTCCCGGAGAGCGTGACCGCCGGCTTCGGCTCCGCCGCGCTCCGGCCGGTGGCTTCGGCGCCGGTCGCGGTCAGCAGCAGGGCGGGCAGTATCGACGCCAGCAGCGCTACGAGCAGCACGGCCGCCCGCCCGTGGCCGTCGCTCCGGGGTGCCGCCGGTCCGGTCCGTCCAGTCACGATTCCGCTCCCGCCTTCACCAAGTGCCACTCGTCGGAATGCCGTTGATGGTCCGGCGGCCGGGTGTCCGGGTCGCCCGTCCCGCCGCGCCGCGCTCCTCGCCGGCACCGGAAGCCGTACGTGCCCGCGGCGGCCGCGGCCAGGAACAGCAGTGCGCCGGCGGTCAGGGGCGCCCAGGGCACGAAGAGCGCCGGGACGGTCGCCCCGTCGTGCGCGCCGCCCGCCGCCGTGACCCGCAGCCGGACGGTGGCCGAGTCGAGGGCGGGGGTGTCCCGCCACGGTTCGGTGAGCCGCACCCGCCGGCCGGGCAGCAGTTCGACGGGCAGGGTGCGGGCGTCACGTCGCAGCAGGGTGCCGAAGAGCCCGTCGGCGCTGACGGCGAGGCGCGGTACGAGGACCGCGTTGCCCCGGTTGACCAGCGTGTAGTGGATGGCGTGCCCGGACACCGTGACGTCCTCAACGGTGAGCGCGGCCAGGGTCGGCCCGCCGACCCGCAGCTGGACCCGGACGTCCACCGAGCGGCCGCCGCTCTCGGCGACGATCGCGCCCGGGTGGTCGCCGGGCAGCGCGTCCTGCGGCACGGTCACGGAGACGGGCACGTCGGCGCGCGTCCGGCCGGGCACGGTCACCTTGTCGGTGGCCGTCCGCAGCCAGGCCCCGGTGCCGGTGGAGCCGTGCGCGCCGCGTACCGCGAAGCCGCCGTGTGCCGTGTCGTACGCATCGGCGCAGCGCAGCCGTACGGTGATCGGCTCCGGGCCCGGGTTGGTCACCGAGAGCCGGTCCCGGAGGACACTGCCGGGCAGTCCCTCCAGGTAGAAGGAGGGTCTGCCGCCGTCCTCGCCGGCGCCGTTCGCCGCGGGCCGGGCCGTCCACGCCGGGGCGGCCGGGTGCTCGGTGGCACCGGCCGCCACGGTCGGGGCGGCGGTCCACCACAGGGCGGCGAGCATCGCTGCGGCGAGGGCGATTCGGGTGGCGTGACCGGTCAACGGCGGCATGGGGGGCTCCCTGGTGCGTGACGGCGGCGGCGGTTCGCGGCGGGTCAGCCCGTGGCCCGTTGCCCGCGCCTGGTCAGCCAGAGCACCCCGGCAGCACCGGTCAGCAGCACCGTGCCGCCGAGCGTGCCGAGCGCCACCGCCGAGTCGAGGGGTCCGGTCCTGGGCAGCGAGGAGCCGGTGTCCGGCGCGCTCTGCGCGCCGCCGCTCCCGCTCCCACTGCCGCTGCCGCTCCCGCCCGCGGCCGTGACGTCGAGGGTGAGCGAGGGGCCCGGGCTGTTGCCCGGGGTGCAGGTCGTCGTCGTACCGAGTGCCTTGATGGTGAGCACTCCGGCGGTGAAGTCGACCTTGCCGCTCTTCTTCGGGGTGTACGTGCCCGACAGGTCACTGATCTTGATGGGGCTGTTGGCGGGTATCGCCGCGGAGTTGGCCGGTCCTGCGACCTTGACCTCGCCCGGGTCGGCGCCGCCCACCTTGATCACCGCACTGGGGTTCATCGCCCCCTTGCCCAGTTCGACCGGGCTGGAGGAGACGCCCTTCTGGAAGGACATCGTGAGTTTGTAGCCGCTACCGCTCTTGACACTCTTGATGTCGATGGGCGACACGGCGGCCTTGTCCCCGATCGGGGTCTTGCACTTGTAGTTGACGTCCACGACCGTCGCGTGGGCGGCGGGCGCGGCCATCAGCACCACCGCCCCCGCCAGCCCGGACGCCAGCGCGAGAGCTGTTCGCTTCTGGTACGACACCTCGAATTCCCCTCATGCCGGGAGTCGCCGTGCGCCGCTTCCGTGCGGCCCAAATAGCTGACGACACATCAGATTGGGCGCTCAAGGTACGCCCGGGGCCTTGTGGAGGGAAGACAAAGAGCGCGCCGATCCGGCGCGCTCTTCAAGGGGCACGAGGCCCCGGAGGCACGGCCCCCGGGGGATGGGGAGATGAACCCGCGTACGGGTGTTTCGATCAGACCGGGGCGGCCAGCTCCGCCCAGACGGTCTTGCCGGGCTCACCCGGAACCCGTACGACTCCCCAGTCCAGGCAGAGCCGCTGCACGATGAACATGCCGTGCCCGCCGGGCCGGCCGGCCCGGTGCGGGGTCCGGGGCGCGGGCTGTCCCGCGCCGGCGTCGGCGACCTCGACCCGCAGCGCCTTGGGCGTGCGAGCGATACGGAGCTCGTCGGGGCCGTCCGCGTGCAGGCACGCGTTGGTGACCAGCTCGGAGACGACCAGCAGGACGTCCTCGGCGGCCGCACGGCGGTCGGCGGTCGAGGCGGGCAGCCAGCCCCAGTCATGGAGCGCCTGGCGGGCGAAATCGCGGGCAGCGGGCACGATGCCGCTGACCTGCCGCAGCGACAGCGTGCGCCACTGCCGCTCCGCGGGCCCGGCCGGCCCGTCGGAGGGAGCGCCGACGCCCGCGTTCGCACGGGCGTCCGCGTCGGCACGTGCACCCGTGCCTGCGTCCTCCGGCTCGCGGCCGAGGTCGCCCGGCGGATGCTGCCGGGTGGTGCTCATCAGCGCTTCACCTCACCGATTCACCAATGTCGCCATTGAACAGATCCAGATACGAATAGAGATACGGACACTGATACAGGCACCGGACGGATACGGAGCGTGCAGCGCGCCGATGGCTCGCCGGAGGGTCTCCTGCCCGGCCGAATCGTGACAACACCCACTTCGCCTACGCGGATCGCGTGACGCGGGCAACAGATGGGGCGCCCGGGGCGATGGAACACGCCACGATCAGCCGTCCAGGGCCTCTTCGAGGGAGCCGTGGACGGTGAAAACCGCCTCGGCCCCGGTGATCGCGAAGACCCGCGCCACCACCGGCAGCATTCCGGCCAAATGGACCCCTCCCCCGGCCGCCTCCGCCTTGAGGCGGGCACCGAGCAGCACGTTCAGCCCGGTGGAATCACAGAATTCGAGTTGCGAGCAGTCCACAACGAGGCGCGCACGCCCTTGCTCGACCGCGCTCTCCAAGGGTTCACGCAGCAGATCGGCGGTGTGGTGATCGAGCTCACCCACCGGCGTCACAACCTCACTGCGGCCCACGGTCCGGGCCTCGACCTGAAGCCGACCCCGGTTCGCACTGCCGACCGTCCCGCGGTCCATGCCCGTCCCTCTTCACCGATCGTCACTGTCCGCATAGCTATGCATGCAGATGAGTTGCAGCTGTCGCTGACGTACTTAAAACAGTACGCGTTCCGTGCACCACGCGGTAGCCGAAGACCTCAACAAACCGGACATATAGCGTCAATTGGAGCTTGTAACGACCCGCAAGGACCGGGTAAGGGTAGGGGGACACCCAAAACACGGCCGGCTTTGGAGGCGCCGCTTCACCGCAGGAACACGTATGGGCATCGGCAGCCATATGCCGAGAACGATGGAGGAGACCATGTCACCCCGGCTCGACGAAGCGCGTACCCACGACGCGACGTCAGCATGTCCTCAGGGACTGACCGAATCAGACTCCCCTGCTGCGACCGTCCTGGACGGTACGCGCAACAGCACCACCAGCAGTGGCAGTGACACCGGCAGCGCCGAATACATCACCGACGGACTCGCGGACCTTCCCGAGATCCCGCCCTACTCCGAAATGGGCCCGCTGGACGCCAGGGCGCTCTCGAAGACGCTCTTCGGCCGGCTGGAGTCCCTCGAAGAGGGCACCCACGAGTACTCCTACGTACGCAACACGCTCGTCGAGCTGAACATGGCCCTGGTCAAGTTCGCCGCCGCCCGGTTCCGGTCCCGCAGCGAACCGATGGAAGACATCATCCAGGTCGGCACCATCGGCCTGATCAAGGCGATCGACCGGTTCGAGCTCAGCCGGGGCGTCGAGTTCCCGACCTTCGCGATGCCGACGATCGTCGGCGAGATCAAGCGCTTCTTCCGTGACACCAGCTGGTCCGTGCGCGTGCCGCGCCGCCTGCAGGAGCTGCGGCTCGACCTGGCCAAGGCGGGCGACGAGCTCGCCCAGCAGCTGGACCGAGCGCCCACCGTGGGCGAGCTCGCCGACCGCCTGGGCATCAGTAACGAAGAAGTCGTCGAAGGCATGGCCGCGAGCAACGCGTACACCGCGAGCTCGCTGGACGCCAAGCCGGAGGAGGACGAGAACGACGGGGCGCTGGCCGACCGCATCGGCTACGAGGACCACGGACTCGAAGGCATCGAGTACGTCGAGTCCCTGAAGCCGCTGATCGCCTCGCTGCCCAGCCGCGACCGCATGATCCTCTCGCTGCGGTTCGTCGCCAACATGACGCAGTCGGAGATCGGCGAGGAGCTGGGCATCTCGCAGATGCACGTCTCGCGGCTGCTCTCCCGCACCCTGGTCAAGCTCCGCAAGGGCCTGACGCTGGAGGAATGAGCGGGCACCCGCAACGCGCACACGACGCGCCTGCGAGGACTGCCGGACAAAGGACCTGCCCCGACAAAGGGCAGGTCCTTCCGCGTTCCTGACGCCGCACCTTGGCGTCGGCGTTCGTGCCGGGATCTGCGCTGCCGTCGTGCCGGCGCCTGCCTTGCCGTCGGGCCGGCGCCTGCGCTGCCGTCGGGCCGGCCTCGGGCCTGCGCCGTGTCAGGCGGCGTTGCGCGGGCCGGTGCGCTCGCCGCCCCGCCAGACCTCGTGCACCAGGGGGACGCCCGGCCGGTAGGCGAGGTGGACGTGGCTGGGCGCGTCCAGGACCACCAGGTCGGCGCGGGCGCCGGGGGTGACCCGGCCGATGTCGGTGCGCCGCAGCGCGGCCGCACCACCGGCGGTGGCGGACCAGAGGGCCTCGTCCGGGGTCATGCCCATGTCGCGCACGGCGAGCGCGACGCAGAAGGGCATGGACGAGGTGAACGAGGATCCGGGGTTGCAGTCCGTGGAGAGCGCGACGGTGGCGCCCGCGTCGAGGATGCGGCGGGCGTCGGGCCAGGCCGCGCGGGTGGAGAACTCGGCGCCCGGGAGCAGTGTGGCGACGGTCGCGGACTGCGCCAGGGCGTCGATGTCGGCGTCGGTGAGGTGGGTGCAGTGGTCGGCGGAGGCCGCGTCGAGCTCCACGGCGAGCTGGACACCGGGGCCGTGGCCGAGCTGGTTGGCGTGGACACGGGGGTGCAGGCCCTTGGCCCGGCCCGCGGTGAGGACAGCGCGGGCCTGGTCGCCGTCGAACGCGCCCCTCTCGCAGAACACGTCGATCCAACGGGCGTACGGGGCACAGGCGTCGAGCATCGGACCGGTGACCAGCTCCACGTAACCGGCCGGGTCGTCGGCGTAGTCCGGGGAGACGATGTGGGCGCCCAGGAAGGTGACCTCGTCGGTGTGGCGGGCGGCGATGCGCAGGGCGCGGGCCTCGTCCTCGACGGTGAGGCCGTAGCCGGACTTGGTCTCGAAGGTCGTGGTGCCCTGGCGCAGCGCCTCGGCGAGGTAGCGGGCGACGTTGGCGTCGAGCTCCTCGTCGGTGGCGGCGCGGGTGGCGGCGACGGTGGTGCGGATGCCGCCCGCGGTGTAGGCCCGGCCGGACATCCGGGCGTTGAACTCCTGCGTGCGGTCGCCCGCGAAGAGGAGGTGCGAGTGGGAGTCGACGAAGCCCGGGATCACGGCCCGGCCGGCCACGTCCACGGCGTTGTCAGTGGCGGGTGCTTTGCTTGATTCACCGGTCCAGACGACGCGGTCGCCCTCGATGACGACGGCCGCGTCCTGGATCAGTCCGAGGGGGGAATTGTCACCGAGGGAGGGGTCGTTGGTGACCAGTGCGGCGATGTGGGTGATGGCGGTCGTCGTCATCGGGGGACTGCTCTCCTTTCGTGGGGGCGCGTCCCCGAGCGAGGGCGCGTCCGCGGGTGGGGGCGCTTCCGCGGTCGGGAGCTGCGGAGGGTTCCGTGCCGCACTGCTCACTGGTGCAGGGCCGCGATGGCCTTCGCGAGCGCTGCGGGGACGTCGTCGACCAGCGCGTGGTGTCCGTCGCGCACGATGTGCCGTCCGGCGACCACCGTGTGACGCACATCTGCCGCGGAGGCGGCGAATACGGCTGTCTCGGCAGCCAGCCGGGGTACCGGCCCGGCTGTTCTGACGGAGTCCAGAGCGATGGTGACCAGGTCGGCGGGCGCGCCGGGTTCGAGGATGCCCGCTTCGGGCCGGCCGAGCGCCGCGTGGCCGTCGGCGGAGGCGGCGCGCAGCAGTGCGGCCGCGGTCCAGTGGCCGCGGGTCCGGGTGCGCAGGCGCTCGTTGAGCTCCATCGCACGCGCCTCCTCGAAGAGGTCGATCACGGCGTGGCTGTCGCTGCCGAGCGAGAGCGGGGAGCCCGCGCTCTGGAGGGCCGCGGCGGGGCCGATGCCGTCGGCGAGATCGCGTTCGGTGGTCGGGCACATGCAGGTGCCCGTGGCCGTGGAGCCGATGAGCGCGATGTCCTCGTGCGTGAGGTGCGTGTTGTGGACGCCGGTGGTGCGCGGGCCGAGCACCCCGTGATCGGCGAGGAGCCGGGTGGGGGTGCAGCCGTGGGCGGCGAGGCAGGCCTCGTTCTCGGCGGTCTGCTCGGAGAGGTGGACATGGAGCGGCGCCTGCCTCTCCTGTGCCCATTGGGCGACGGTGGCGAGCTGTCCGGCCGGCACGGCACGCACGGAGTGGACTGCGGCGCCGATCAGGGCGTTGTCGTCGCCCTTGAGGAGGGAGGCGCGCTCGGCCCAGGCGTCGGCGGTGGTGTCGGAGAAGCGCGACTGGTGCTGGTCGGGCTTCTGGTACTGGGTGGGCCGGCGGCCGAATCCGGCGGCGAGATAGGCGGTGTCCAGCAGCGTGATCCGGATGCCGGCCTCGCGGGCGGCCGCGATCAGGGCCGCGCCCATGGCGTTCGGATCGCTGTACGGGGTGCCGCCCGGGGCGTGGTGCAGATAGTGGAATTCGCCGACCGCGGTGATCCCGGCCAGTGCCATCTCGGCGTACACCGCGCGGGCCAGTTCGTAGTACGTGTCCGGGGTGAGCCGGGACGCGACCTGGTACATGATCTCGCGCCAGGTCCAGAAGGTGCCGGAGCCGACCTGGACGGTGGAGCGCAGAGCACGGTGGAAGGCGTGCGAGTGGGCGTTGGCGAGCCCGGGCAGGGTGAGCCCGCGCAGCACCGTGGCGCCGGGCGGCGGGGAGCCGACGCCGGTGCGCACACCGGCGATCAGCCCGTCGGCCACCTCCAGGACGACGCCCGGCTCGACATGGGTGCCGAGCCAGGCTTGGGAGAGCCAGTACGTCACGGTGACGGGCTTGCCCGTCGGCTCCGTTGTCAGCGGCACGCGAGACCTTCCAGTACGTCGGCGAGTGCGATCACCCCGGCCACGCAGTCGTCCTCGGCGGCGTGTTCGGCCGGCGAGTGCGAGACCCCGGTGGGGTTCCGGACGAACAGCATGGCGGTAGGGGCCGAAGCGGACAAAATACCCGCATCATGTCCGGCTCCCGTGCCGAGCACGGGGACGGCGCGACCGTCGCCACGGGTGGCGGCGCCCTTGAGGATCGAGCCCAGCTCGTCGCGCAGTGCGTGCTGGAACTCCACGACGGGCGTGAAGGACTCCCGTACGACGTCGAGATCGATCCCGGCCCGTTCGGCGTGTTCCCGGGCGGCTCGTTCGATCGCGGTGACGACGGTGTCCAGGGTGTCCTGGTCGGCGGCGCGGGAGTCGAGCCAGCCGCGCACGAGGGAGGGGATGGCGTTGACACCGTTCGGCTCGACGGCGATCTTCCCGAAGGTGGCGAGGCCGCCGGCCAGTTCCGCCTCCCGGCGGGCGGCGAGCACGGTCTCGGCGTACGTGAGCATCGGGTCGCGCCGGTCGACGAGCCGGGTGGTGCCCGCGTGGTTGGCCTCGCCGCGGAAATCGAACCGCCAGCGTCCGTGCGGCCAGATCGCGGATGCGATGCCGACGGGGTCACCGCCGATGTCGAGGGCGCGCCCCTGCTCGACGTGGAGCTCGACGAACGCGCCGATACGGGCGAGCCGTTCGGGGTCGGGCCCGATGGTGTCGGGGTCGTACCCGGCCGCCGCCATGGCCTGCGGCAACGTGACACCGTCCCCGTCGCGCAGCCGGTGCGCGGCCTCGACGGTCAGCTGCCCGGCGGCGAGCCGGGAGCCGACGCAGGCGAGCCCGAACCTGGCACCCTCCTCGTCACCGAAGTTGGTGATGGCCAGCGGTCTGGTGAACTCCACTCCTCTGCGGCGGAGTTCGTCGAGGGCGGCGAAGGAGGAGACGACACCGAGCGGACCGTCGAAGGCACCGCCGTCCGGCACCGAGTCGAGGTGCGACCCGGTGACGACGGCGTCCCCGGCCAGGGGGTCGCCGAGCCAGGCCCACTGGTTCCCGTTGCGGTCGGCTTCCAGCACCAGCCCGCGAGCCTCGGCCTGCGCCCGGAACCACTCCCGACAGTCGGCATCGGCCCCGGTCCAGGCGTAACGCCGGTAGCCGCCGCTGTCCGGGTGCCGCCCGATGGGAGCAAGCTCTCGCCACATGGCCTGAAACGACGGCTGTTGTGGGTATTCGTTCCGCAGGGCGAGGGGGGCATCTCCCACGCACCCAGGGCTGTCGGGGCTGCCGGGGCTGCCGGGCACAACGGAATCCGCATCCGGCAGCGCGTCGCCCGCCCCCGTCGAGGAGCGGCCGGCCCGCGCCGTCACGCGGAGCCCTCCCCCATCGGCACCCGCACGCCCTTGTCCGAGGCGACGGACTCCGCGATGTCGTACCCCGCGTCGACGTGCCGGATGACCCCCATGCCGGGGTCGTTGGTCAGCACCCGCCGGATCTTCTCGCCCGCCAGCTTCGTACCGTCGGCCACCGTCACCTGTCCCGCATGGATGGAGCGCCCCATGCCGACACCGCCGCCGTGGTGGATGGAGACCCAGGAGGCCCCCGACGCCACGTTGACCATCGCGTTCAGCAGCGGCCAGTCGGCGATCGCGTCGGAGCCGTCGAGCATGGCCTCGGTCTCCCGGTACGGGGAGGCGACGGAGCCGCAGTCCAGGTGGTCGCGCCCGATGGCCAGCGGCGCCGCCAGCTCACCGCTCGCCACCATGTCGTTGAACCGCTCGCCGGCCCGGTCCCGCTCGCCGTAGCCGAGCCAGCAGATGCGCGCGGGCAGCCCCTGGAAGTGGACGCGCTCGCCGGCCATCTTGATCCAGCGGTGCAGCGACTCGTTCTCCGGGAAGAGTTCGAGCAGCGCCTTGTCCGTCTTGTGGATGTCGGACGCCTCGCCGGACAGCGCCGCCCAGCGGAACGGGCCCTTGCCCTCGCAGAAGAGCGGCCGGATGTACGCGGGCACGAAGCCCGGGAAGTCGAAGGCCCGCCCGTAGCCGGCCAGTTGCGCCTCGCCGCGGATCGAGTTGCCGTAGTCGAAGACCTCGGCGCCCGCGTCCATGAAGCCGACCATCGCCTCGACGTGCCTGGCCATCGACTCACGGGCGCGCAGGGTGAAGTCGGCGGGCTTCTCGGTGGCGTAGTCGGCCATGTCGTCGAAGTCGACGCCGAGCGGGAGGTAGGCGAGCGGGTCGTGCGCGCTGGTCTGGTCGGTGACGATGTCGACCGGAGCGCCCTCGGCGAGCATCCGGGGCAGCAGCTCCGCCGCGTTGCCGAGCAGACCGATGGAGAGCGGCTTGCGGGCGTCCCGCGCCTCGACCGCGAGCTGGAGCGCGTGGTCCAGGGAGTCGGCCTTCACGTCCAGGAAGCGGTGCTCGATGCGGCGTTCGATGGCTCGCGGGTCGCAGTCGATACAGATCGCGACGCCGTCGTTCATCGTCACGGCGAGCGGCTGGGCACCGCCCATGCCGCCGAGCCCTGCGGTCAGCGTGATCGTCCCGGCCAGCGTCCCGCCGAACTTCTTCGCGGCGACGGCGGCGAAGGTCTCGTAGGTGCCCTGCAGGATGCCCTGGGTGCCGATGTAGATCCACGACCCGGCGGTCATCTGGCCGTACATGGTGAGACCGAGCGCCTCCAGGCGGCGGAACTCCTCCCAGTTCGCCCAGTCACCGACCAGGTTGGAGTTGGCGATCAGGACGCGCGGGGCCCACTCGTGCGTCTGCATGACGCCGACCGGACGCCCGGACTGGACGAGCATCGTCTCGTCCTGCTTGAGCGTGCGCAGCGTCCGCACCATCGCGTCGAACGAGCGCCAGTCGCGGGCGGCCTTGCCCGTGCCGCCGTAGACGACGAGCTTGTCGGGGTGCTCGGCGACCTCGGGGTCCAGGTTGTTCTGCAGCATCCGCAGCGCGGCTTCCTGCTGCCATCCCAGGGTGCTCAGTTCGGTACCGCGCGGCGCCCGTACGGGGCGGGGTCCTGACATGGCAATGCCTCCTCGCGACTGTGATTTTTCTATTCACATCTTGGTCGGCTGAATACGTCCAGTCAACAGGGTGGCCCGGACGGCGGCCGGGAGGGCGGCCCGGAGGCCGGCCGGGACGTGGCCGCGAGGGCTTCCGGAGCGCCTGCGCCGATGTGCGGCGGCGTATTTTCCATCGCCACCTGCATGTACCTATGGAAAATGCCAGAACCTCCACCAGGCGTGTGCACGTTGCGTAACCTCAGGGTCACAGCCGCATGCATTGCCGGAGGGGAGTCCGCGTGCCCGGAATTGACGAATGCCTGCTCGACGTCATGAGACTGCCCGGCGCCCGCGGCGCCGCCGTGGTCGACTGGACGAGCGGACTCGCCCTCGGCACCATCGGTGACTCGCCCAACGGCGATCACGAGGCCACCGCCGCCGAAACGGCCGAGGTGGCACGGATGGCGGCCGAGCAGCCCGCCTTCGCGCTCGGGTTACCGGAGGCGTCAACCACACCCGAGAAACCGGGTGTTACGGCGTCCCGGCCCCCGGTGGAGGACGTCATCGTCACCACCCGCGCCGGGTACCACATCCTCCGGTTCGTCGAGACGGCCTTCGACAGCAGCGTCTTCCTGCACCTGTGGCTGGACCGCGCGGAGGGCAATCTGGCCCTGGCCCGGATACGGCTGGGCGAGATGGCCGAGCGGCTGGTCCTGGCATGACGACACCCGCCCCCGCTTCCGCACCCGCCGTCCCCGCGCTCTCGCCGATGCTCCAGCGCCTCGCGGCCGAACGGGCCACCGGTGCACTGATGCGCGACCGCGGCACCCTCTACCTGGCCGACGGCAAAGTGGTGCACGCCGAGAGTCCGGCCACGCCCGGTATCGACGTCCTGCTCACGCGGGGCGGTGCGCTCCACCGCGACGGCTGGTGGGACGCGGTCGCGCAGGCGGGCGCCGGGCAGCGGGTCGGCCGGTATCTCGTGGACAGCGGGCGGGTGGCGGGCGGTGCGCTGGAGCTGTGCCATCTGGGGGCGTTGTACGACGCGGCGTTCTTCGCCCTCGCCCCGACCCGGACCCCGGCCCGCTTCCGTTACGGGGTCGCCCACTGGATCGGCCCGGTCCGTCCCGTGCCCGTCGACGCCGTGCAGCGCGAGACGCTCCGGCGCCGGGAGCTGCTGGACCGGATCTGGCCCGGGGCGCAGACCGACAACGCCCCGCTCGTACGGACCGGTCACCCGGTCGACTCCCCCGTGCCACCGCGCCAGCTCCGCGTACTGGAGCAGGTGGACGGGGTGCGCACCGCGACGGACATCGCCCAGGAGCTGGGCAGATCGGCGTTCCACACCCTGGTCGACCTGCGGCGGCTGGCCGCATCCGGGCTGGTCGAAGCGGTCCGCCGGCCGGCCGGTCCGGCCGCCCCGGCAGCCGCCCGGATCGAACTGCCCGAGGTCACGGCCGACCCCGACGTCGCCCTGTTGCGCCGGCTCCGAGACGCATTGGAGGCCCTGTGATACGCGCGCTCAGACAGCGTGCCGGGAGGAGACAGCTGATGGTGCCCGAGGCCGAAGTCCAGGATGTCCTGGCCGAACTCCAGCAGCTGCGGGCACGGGTACCGCTCCTCGCCGGCGCCCTGGCGGCCAGCACCGACGGACTCGTCCTCGCCCACGACACCCCGGGTGTGGAGGCCGAAGGGGTCGCCGCGTTGACCGCGGCCGCGCTGGGCGTCGCGATCCGGATGACGGAGGCGACCGGCCGCGGCGGCTTCCGCGAACTGCTCGTACGCGGCGAGACGGGGTACATCGCCGCGTACGCCGCGGGGTCGTCGGCGGTGCTCACCCTGCTGGCCGAGGACCGGATCAACGTCGGCAGGCTCCATCTGGAGGGCCGCCGGGCCGGCACCAGGATCGGCCGTCTGGTCGACGCCGCGCTGGAACGCACCCCGCAGCCCTCACCGGGCGCACGCACACCCGTGCCACGCACACCGCAGCAGCCCGGTCCCCTGCCCCACCGCACGACATGACCGGGCCCTCAGCTCTCGGACCAAGAAAACGGAACCGGCCGTCGCGGCCGGTCAGGGAAAGGAAAAAATCACTCATGGCGAACACCGAAGCGTCACTGAAGGAAGCGATGACGTCCATCGAGGGCACCACCGGTGTCGCCCTCGTCGACTACACGAGCGGCATGGCGCTGGGCACCCTGGGCGGCGGCAAGGAATTCAACCTGGAGGTCGCGGCGGCGGGCAACACCGACGTCGTGCGCGCCAAGCTCCGCACCATGGAGCACCTGGGCATCCAGGACGAGATCGAGGACATCCTGATCACGCTGGGCACCCAGTACCACCTGATCCGGCTGCTCAAGACGCGTGGCAACAACGGCCTGTTCCTCTACCTGGTGCTGGACTCCGCCCGCGCCAACCTGGCCATGGCCCGCCACCAGCTGAAGAAGATCGAAGCGGACCTGGACGTCTGACCGGCCTGCCCGGCGGGAGCGCCGCGCCCCACCGGGCGCGGGGTTCCGACCTCAAGCCCGTCCTAAAGCCTGTCCTCAAGCCCGTCCTAAAGCCGGACCTCAAGCCGTCCTCAAGCTCGTCCTCAAGCCATCCCTCAAGCGCCGGACGGGCTTGAGGACTGAACCCGGGCCGAGCCCGGGGAAGCAAGCCCGCACCGCCCCCGCGGGGCCCATCCGCAGACGGTTCACTCGATGAACAGGCCCCGCGCCGCCGCTCCCGCGTCGAACTCCTCCAGCCTGGCCTGCGCGTCCGGGAGTGCGTCGCACATGGCCTCCAGCAGCACCCGGCCGAGCAGCATCGGCCCGCACGCCGTGTCGAAGGCCAGGCCGGTCCCGACGGCGGCCGGGATCAGCAGATCGCTGTGCCGGGCCACCGGGGCGAACGCGGAGTCGGCGACCGAGACCACGGCCAGCCCCTGTTCACGCGCGTAGGCGAGGGCGTCCACCACCTCCCGGGGGTGGCGCGGCAGCGCGAAGCAGATCAGCGCACTGGCCCCGGCCCGCCGGGCGGCGTCGATCCGGTCGTGCAGCATGCTGCCGCCCTCGTCGAGCACCCGGACGTCCGGGTGCACCTTCGCGGCGAAGTAACCGAACCCGCGCGCCTGCGAGGACGCGGCCCGAAGTCCGAGCACGGGCAGCGGGCGTGATGCGGCGAGCAGCCGCCCGGCCCGCTCGACCGGACCGGGGTCGGCGAGCAGTTCGGCGAGGTGGCGCAGGTTCTCGATCTCACCGAGCACCGCCTGCTGGTACTCGTTGTACGTGTCCTCCCCGCCGCCCTCGGCGGGTCCGGCCGGAGTGACCTCACGCAGATGCCGGCGCAGCGCGGGATAGCCGTCGAAGCCGAGGGCCACGGCGAACCGGGTGACGGAGGGCTGGCTCACCCCGGCCAGTTCGGCCAGTTCCACGCTGGACAGGAACGGGGCGTCACCGGCCCTGCGCACCATCGAGTGCGCGATGCGCCGCTGGGTGGGTGTGAGCCTGCGCCCCTCGAACAGCTGCTGCAACCTCGCGGCCGGGCTGCTCCCGCTCATCCTGTCCCCTCGGTAGACGCGTCGCGCCGCACTCCGGCGCCGACGAATCCATTCAGCCAGGAAGGCGTCTGCATGTCCATATGCAGACACCCGTCACGGGCCTGTCCGGACAGCCCCGCCGCACGGCCGGCCGCACGGGGCCCCTCCGGATGCCCACGAGGCCGGGCCCCGGGCCCGGCTCTCATGGCCTGCCGCCGCCTGCCCGCCCCCGGGCAAACAGGGGGGTTAGCCCCACTGACCCGGTCGCCGCCGCTTCGTACCGTGGAACCATGGACGCACCCGACACCGAGCTCAAGAAGGAGCTCAAGGCCACCCTGCAAGCCCGCAGCGAGCTGGGGGCCGAGTACGAGCCCGCGCTCGTCGAGTCGTTTCTGGAGAAGGTCGAGCAGCGGCTCGACGGCACGCTCGACAGGCGGGTCAGGCGTCATCTCGCGGAGCAGCAGATCGTCGTCGCCAGGGGGGCGCGTTCGCCGGAGCCTCCGCTGGGGCACTTCGGCGAGCGGTACGGATTCGCGATCGTCTCGCTGGTCCTGGCCATCCCGCTGTCCGCGATCGGCGTCGCCAACGCGGGCATCCAGGGGCTGGTCGTGGCCTGGCTCGGAATCGTCGGTGTCAACGCCCTCCAGGTCGCCCACGGCGGGCGACTGTTCAGGCGGCGCGGCGAGGAGCGGGCGAAGTCCGACTGGGAGGACTGAACGGCTGAGAGGACCGAGCGGCCGGGAGGACCGAGCGGCAGGGAGGCCCGGTGGCCTCACGCCTGACGGGTCGGCAGCACGACCAGCTGGCGCAGGTTGATGTGGCGCGCACGGCTCGTCACGTACGCCACCAGGTCGGCGATCTCGTCCCCGGACAACCCGCCAAGCGCGTCGAACATCCCGTCGAGCTGCCCGCTGAGCTCGGTGTTGTCGACGTGTCCGGCCAGCTCCGTGTCGGTGAGACCGGGTTCGATGTTCGTGACCCGCACGTCGCGCGGGCCGAGTTCGGTGCGCAGTGAGGCCGAAAGATAGGTGAGCGCGGCCTTCGTCGCGCCGTACACCGCGTAGTTGGGGAACGTGATGTGCGCGCCGATCGAGGAGATGTTGACCAGGTCGGCGGTACGGCCAGCGGCGGCGGAGGCCACCAGATCCGCGGTGAAGGCCCGGATGATGCGCAGTGCGCCCGCCACGTTGGTGTCCAGCATCCGCTGCCACTCGTCGGTGCGGCCTTCGTCCACCGGGTTCGGCAGCATCACACCGGCCGCGTTGACCACCAGGTCCGCCCGGCCGAACTCCGCGTGCACCCGCTCGGCCGCGGCGTCCACGGACGCCTGGTCGGTGACGTCGGTGACGACGGCGAGCGCCCGGCCGCCGTCCGCGGTGATCTTCGCGGCCAGCTCCTCCAGCCGCTCCGCCCGGCGGGCCAGCAGGGCCACCCGGACCCCTTGCGCCGCGAGCAGCCTCGCGGTCGCGTTCCCCATGCCGCTGGCGGCCCCGGTGATGACGGCGGTGCGGCCTGCGAGCGTCCCGTACGACATGTGTGTGCTCCCCGGTGCTGTGCTGCCGGGGCGTTTCCCCGGCTCGGCCCCAACTCTGCGGCCGTGCGCGCCCGCTACCCAGGGACGCGTCTTTCCTGGGTCCGGCAGTACCAGGCTGGGCGGGGGCGGGGTCTTCTACGATCGGCGGCATGGACGGCGACCTCGGAGACTTCCTCCGCTCACGACGTGCCCGCATCCAGCCCGGGGACGTCGGGCTGAACTCCTACGGCCGCAGGCGCGTTCCGGGCCTGCGCCGCGAGGAGGTCGCGCAGCTCGCGGGGGTGAGCGTCGACTACTACATCCGGCTGGAACAGGGGCGCGGTCCGAGCGTCTCGGACGCCGTGCTCGACGCGATAGCCCGGGTGCTCGGCCTCGACGAGACCGAACACGCCCATCTGCGCACGGTGGCACGCCCGAAGCCGCGCACGGCGGCGCCCGCGGCGGCCCAGCGGGTGCGGCCGGGACTGCGGCTGCTGCTGGACACCCTGGGCGGGGCGCCGGCGTTCGTCCTGGGCCGCCGGATGGACGTGCTGGCGTGGAACGGGGCGGCGGACGCGCTCCTCGGCTTCTCGCGGCTCTCCCCGGAAGCGCGCAACGTCCCGCGCCAGGTGTTCCTCGACCCCGCCTCCCGGGAGCTCTACCCGGACTGGGCCGCCGTGGCGGCCGAGACGGTCGCCCATCTGCGCCTGGACGCCGGGCTCCACCCGCACGACAAGCGACTGGCCGCGCTGGTGGGTGAGTTGTCGGTGAAGAGCGAGGAGTTCCGCCGGCTGTGGGCGGATCACCAGGTGAAGGCGAAGGCGCACGGCGTCAAACGGATCAGCCATCCGGCCACGGGCCCGCTCACACTCCCGTACGAGACGCTCGGCGCGCCCGGAGATCCCGACCAGTGTCTGGTGGTCTACACGCCGGAGCCCGGGACGGAGTCCGCCGAGCGCCTCGCGCTGCTGACGGCGGTTCCGTGACGAGTTGTATCGCGGGGACCGCCGCACCCCCGGTTTCCCAGGGGGCGGGACGACGGCGGTCCCCGCGAGGGACGCGGGCCGGGTCAGGGCCGGTCTCCGCATCCGGGCGACGGTGGAGGTCCGGGAGCCGCTCCGTAGTCCGTGTCGCCGTATCGGGTGCCGGCGGGTTTCCCTGCCGACACCCATCAATCTGCCCGAGCCGTGTTAAGCCGGTGCTGCGGGTACGTGTCGCGCTCGTACCGTTTTCGCGAAGCCCCGTCTCCGGCCCGCCGGAAACCCGTCTCCGGCACTCCGACGGACCCGGCTCCGGCACTCCGGCCACCTACGGCCTGACGACCGCCGGCCGCCTACGGCCCGATGACCGCCGGATACCTGCCTACGGCTTGATGACCGCCGTCGCGTCCTTGGCGAGGAAGGCCAGCAGGTCCTGCCTGCTGACCACGCCCTTCGGCTTGCCCTCCACCAGCACGATCGCCGCGTCGGCCGCGCCCGTACCGCCGAGCACCGCCATGAGGTCCTCGACGGGTTCGCCGGAGCCGACCTGCGGCAGCGGCGCCGACATGTGCTTCTCCAGCGGGTCCGAGAGCGAGGCGCGCTGGGCGAAGAGCGCGTTCAGCAGCTCGCGCTCGACCACCGAGCCGATGACCTCCGCGGCCATCACGTCGGGGTGTCCCGCGCCCGGCTTCACGATCGGCATCTGCGAGACGCCGTACTCGCGCAGGACGTCGATCGCCTCGCCGACGGTCTCCTCCGGGTGCATGTGGACGAGCGTCGGGATCGGGCCCTCCTTGTAGTCGAGGACGTCCGCGACGCGCGCGGAGGGTCCGCCGTCCTCCAGGAAGCCGTAGTCGGCCATCCACTCGTCGTTGAAGATCTTGCTGAGGTAGCCGCGCCCGCTGTCCGGCAGCAGCACGACGACCACGTCGTCGGGGCCCAGCCGCTTCGCGACCTCGAGGGCGCCCACGACCGCCATCCCGCAGGAGCCGCCGACCAGCAGCCCCTCCTCCTTGGCGAGCCGGCGGGTCATCTGGAAGGAGTCCTTGTCGGACACGGCGACGATCTCGTCGGTGACCGTCCGGTCGTAGGCCGAGGGCCAGAAGTCCTCGCCGACACCCTCGACCAGATAAGGCCGGCCCGAGCCGCCGGAGTAGACCGAGCCCTCCGGGTCCGCGCCGATCACCTTGACCGCGCCGTCGCTGGCTTCCTTCAGGTAGCGGCCGGTGCCGCTGATCGTGCCGCCGGTGCCCACCCCCGCGACGAAGTGCGTGATCTCCCCGTCCGTCTGCTTCCACAGCTCGGGACCGGTGGTCTCGTAGTGGGAGCGGGGATTGTTCGGGTTGGAGTACTGGTCCGGCTTCCAGGCCCCGGGGGTCTCACGGACCAGTCGGTCGGAGACGTTGTAGTACGAGTCCGGGTGGTCGGGGTCGACCGCCGTCGGGCAGACGACGACCTCCGCCCCGTAGGCACGCAGCACATTGATCTTGTCCGTGGACACCTTGTCCGGGCAGACGAAGATGCACTTGTAGCCCTTCTGCTGCGCGACGATCGCCAGGCCGACGCCCGTGTTGCCGCTCGTCGGTTCGACGATCGTGCCTCCGGGCTGCAGCTCGCCGCTCTGCTCGGCGGCCTCGATCATGCGAAGGGCGATCCGGTCCTTGACCGATCCGCCGGGGTTGAAGTACTCGACCTTGGCCAGGACCGTCGCCTGGATGCCGGCCGTCACACTGCGCAGCCTCACCAGCGGGGTGTTGCCTACGAGGCTGATCATCGAATCGTGGAATTGCACCGTGTACTCCGGGGTCTCCGTGATGGTGCGGCAAGAGTATGCGTACGGGCACGAGATTGGGCGAAGCGATTGAACGACGGCCTCTTGCGGGCAGTTAGGTGTGTGTACGGCAGTACGGCAACGAGGAGGTGGACCGGACTGTGTCGAGGGCAAGGGTGGCACGGCGGATCGCGGCGGGCGCGGCCTACGGCGGCGGCAGCGTCGGCCTGCTGGGCGCGGCGGCGGTAGGGGTCCTGCTGGCGGAGGTCCAGCTGGCGAAGCGGCTGGTGGGCGGCGGTGTGGCACCGGTGCCACCGAGCGCGGACGGGCGGTACGGGGTGGCGTTCGCGGGACCGTCGGACCCGTTGCGGCTGGGGCTGCTCGGGGATTCCACGGCGGCCGGGCAGGGGGTGCGCCGGGCCGGGCAGACACCCGGGGCGCTGCTGGCCTCGGGTCTTGCGGCGGTCTCGGAGCGGCCGGTGGATCTGCGCAATGTCGCGCAGCCGGGGGCGAGGTCGGACGATCTGGAGCGGCAGGTCTCGCTGCTGCTGGCGGACCCGTCCGGGACGCCGGACGTCTGCGTGATCATGATCGGCGCGAACGACGTGACGCACCGGATGCCCGCGACCCAGTCGGTGCGATGTCTGACCACGGCGGTACGCAGGCTGCGGACGGCGGGGGCGGAGGTGGTGGTCGGCACCTGCCCGGACCTGGGCACGATCGAGCCGGTCTACCAGCCGCTGCGGTGGCTGGCCCGGCGGGTGAGCAGGCAGCTCGCCGCGGCGCAGACGATCGGTTCGGTGGAGCAGGGCGGGCGCACGGTCTCACTGGGCGACCTGCTGGGCCCGGAGTTCGAGGCGAACCCCCGGGAGCTGTTCGGTCCGGACAACTACCACCCGTCGGCGGAGGGCTACGCGACCGCCGCGATGGCGGTCCTGCCCACGCTCTGCGCGGTGCTGGGACTGTGGCCGGAGTCCGACCACCTGGACGGTGCCCGGCGCGAGGACATGCTTCCGGTGGCCAAGGCGGCCTCGCAGGCGGCCAGGGAGGCCGGTACGGAGGTCACCGGGGCGCGGGCGCCCTGGGCGCTCCTCAAGCACCGCAGGCGGCGGCGCCTGCCCGCGACGACCGAGCCCCACCCGCATCCGCATCCGTGTCCGGGGGCGCACGGGGAACCGGGCGGTTCGACGCGGGTGGAGAGGCGTCCGGGCACCGACACGGAGACCGGCACCGACACCTCTCCCCGGAGCGCCTGAGCCGCCCCGGGACAGCGAACTGAGCGGTTGCTTAGAAAAGAGGCCCGCATCACACGCCCCGTCGGGTGACCTCAGCAGTACGTCCGGGTAACTTCCAGAGCAGTCCAGCCAGACAGCCTTCCAGCCCTCATGGAGCCGCGTGATGCCCGAAGCCGTGATCGTCTCTGCTGCCCGTTCCCCGATCGGCCGGGCCTTCAAGGGCTCGCTGAAGGACCTGCGGTCGGACGACCTGACCGCCACGATCATCCAGACCGCGCTGGCCAAGGTCCCCGAGCTGGACCCCAGGGACATCGACGACCTGATGCTCGGCTGCGGCCTCCCCGGCGGCGAGCAGGGCAACAACCTGGGCCGCATCATCGCCGTACAGATGGGGATGGACCACCTTCCCGGCTGTACGGTCACCCGCTACTGCTCGTCCTCCCTGCAGACCAGCCGCATGGCGCTGCACGCCATCAAGGCGGGCGAGGGCGATGTGTTCATCTCGGCGGGTGTCGAGATGGTGTCCCGGTTCGCCAAGGGCAACTCCGACAGCTGGCCCGACACGCACAACCCGCTCTTCGCCGACGCCGAGGCCCGCACCGCGGCCCGCGCGGAGGAGTCCGGCGCGAGCTGGCACGACCCGCGCGAGGACGGCCTGGTGCCGGACGCCTACATCTCGATGGGGCAGACCGCGGAGAACCTGGCCCGGACCAAGGGCGTCACCCGTCAGGACATGGACGAGTTCGGCGTGCGGTCGCAGAACCTCGCCGAGGAAGCCCTCAAGAACGGCTTCTGGGAGCGCGAGATCACCCCGGTGACCACGCCGGACGGCACGGTGGTCGCCAAGGACGACGGCCCGCGCGCCGGCGTCACCCTGGAGGGCGTGCAGGGCCTGAAGCCGGTCTTCCGCCCCGACGGACTGGTCACGGCGGGCAACTGCTGCCCGCTCAACGACGGTGCCGCGGCGCTCGTGATCATGTCCGACACCAAGGCGCGCGAGCTGGGCCTGACCCCGCTGGCCCGGATCGTCTCCACCGGCGTCTCCGGCCTCTCGCCCGAGATCATGGGCTACGGGCCGGTCGAGGCGAGCAAGCAGGCGCTGAAGCGGGCCGGGCTGAGCGTCGGCGACATCGACCTGGCCGAGATCAACGAGGCCTTCGCAGCCCAGGTGATCCCGTCCTACCGCGACCTCGGCCTGCCGCTGGACAAGGTCAACGTCAACGGTGGCGCCATCGCCGTCGGCCACCCCTTCGGCATGACCGGCGCACGGATCACCGGCACGCTGATCAACAGCCTGCAGTTCCACGACAAGCAGTTCGGCCTGGAGACCATGTGCGTGGGTGGCGGCCAGGGCATGGCGATGGTCATCGAGCGGCTGAGCTGAACCGCCGGGCCACGCCGTCCGAGGCGCTCCGGCCGGACGGAATGGCCGGTTCCGAGCCCCGACCGTGACCGAATCTCCCCCAGGATGTGACCTATCTCCTGGGGGAGAGTCATTCCCCCAGGTCACACCCGCATCAGGGCTAAACCTCGGGCACAAAGACCTGTCCAATTCGTGACGTAATGCACTGACACATGGTGCCGGTAGAGGCCAAGCTGATGTAGGAAGTCGGGGGATCGATTGAGACCGGGAGTATGACAGTGAGCGCCATGCCTCTTGCCCTGTTGCTGACCACCGCCGCTGCCACGGCCGTGGGCGCCGCTGCTCTGCACGCCGCTCACGGGCTGCGTAAGCAGGTATCGGCCCTTCGAAGGGAGCTGGCCGACGACCGCGCGCAGACCGCCGCGGTCCCGGCCCAGAGCCGTAACGACGCCACACCTGCCGCGGAGATACGCGCGGCGGTCGCCGAGGCGCTGGCCGAGGAGCGGGAGCGCGAGCTCGCCGAGGCCCGGGCCTTCTGGGCCTCGCAGGAAGCGCGCGACGCCGCCGACGCACCGTCACTGCTGGGCGGTCTGGCCGGGATCGGCGAGGACGCCCCGTTCTTCATGCCGCGCCAGGCCGATTTCGCCGGCCTGGAGGCGATGGACCTGGACGCCGCCGAGGCGCTCGACGAGCTGACGGAACTGGCCGAGCTGGCCGACTTCACCGAGCTTCCCGAGACGGCCGAGTTCGCCGAGGACTCCCCCGAACTGGCCGCGGCCCGCCGCCGCCACCCCTCGCACCCGGACTTCGTCCCCGTGCAGACACCCGTGGTCACCGACCACGAGCGCACGGTGAACCGCCTGGAAGAGCTCGCCGACAGCCGTACGGAACTCTCCGACGTGCGCCCCGGCCCGCTCGGCACCCTCGACGTCTACGTCTTCGCCGACGGCACCACGCTCTGCATGACGCCCGGCCACCGCGAGACGGCCGAGCAGCTGGCCGAGTCGCTGCGCTCCGGTGAGCACCCCGTGCTGCTGGGCGGTTCCGGTGTCTCCGGTGCGTACGCCCTGACGTTCTCGTGCGGCAGGGAGAACGTCTACATACTGGCCGACCGCGTCATCGCGAGCTTCTAGCCCGCTGACCGGTCGTCCGGCCCCTTCCCCCCACACAGCGGCCCTCGCCGGCCGCTGCCGCAGAAGACACCGCCCGCACCGGGCGCGCATCGCCTAGGCGAACGCCCGAGCTGCCGCCTCCTCGACGCATCGCACGGCCTCGTCCAGCTCGGCTGGCGGGGCCATTTCCAGTGCCACGGCCAGATCCCGCCCCGCGACGGCGAGTTGATCGCCGATCGCGAAGATGCCCGCATCCGGCATGACCCTCGGCTCCCGGTCCGGTTCCTCGATGCGCTGGGCCCGCTCCGTCAACCGTCGCGCCAGAGCCAGTCCTTCGGCCGCCGTTCCCCGTTGCAGCCTGCTCTGCGGGGCGGCGCGCAGCCGGTCGGCGAATCGGTCCACGGCGATGATCAGGGGCGTCGTATCGAGCACTCCGCGACCCTACGCGCCCCCGCCGCGATGGTTGCCAACGGGCCGACGCTCAGGCACGGTGTCGGGAAGGACCAGTACCGCGCACAACGCGTCGGAGGCGCCGATGTCCCAAGTCCTGTCCGAAGAGACCCATCGGAATCTGCTCGCCAGAATCCCGCACTGCACCGGTCGTGAGATCTCCGACTGGCTCCGCACCATCGAGGACGGCCCCGCTCTCCGCTTCGAGGAGAAGGTCAGCTGGCTGCGGAGCGAGCACGACCTCGCGTACGGACACGCGAAGGCGCTCATCCACGAGTACGACCTGCGAAGAGCAGCTCGCAAACTCCTGTAGCCCTCCCCGCACGACGAAAACGGCCCGCAGGCTCCAGCGAGGGAGCCTGCGGGCCGTCCGTGTCGGGCGGAGCGCCTCTAGTCGTCGCCGCTCAGGATCGAGAGCAGGCGCAGCATCTCCAGGTAGATCCAGACCAGGGTCAGGGTGAGGCCGAAGGCCGCCAGCCAGGACTCCTCGCGCGGAGCGCCGTACGCGATGCCGTCCTCGACCTGCTTGAAGTCCATGGCCAGGAAGCACGCACCGAGGATGATGCCGACGACACCGAAGAGGATGCCGAGGCCGCCGCTGCGGAAGCCGAGGCCGTCACCGCCACCGAAGGCGGCGAACAGCAGGTTGACCACCATCAGGAGCATGAAGCCCATGGCGGCGGCCATCACGAAGCCGTAGAACCGGCGGGTGACGCGGATCCAGCGCATCTTGTACGCGAACAGCACACCGGCGAAGACACACATGGTGCCGATCACCGCCTGCATCACGACACCGGGCGAGATGTACGTGCTGACGGCACTGGAGATGACGCCGAGGAACACGCCCTCGAAGGCGGCGTACGCGATGATCAGCGCGGGAACGGGCTTGCGCTTGAAGGACTGGACGAGCGACAGCACGAAGGCGATCAGTGCGGCGCCGATCGCGATGCCGTACGACTTGCCGAGGTTGGCCTCGTCGACCGGGAGCAGGGCCCAGGCGAGCGCGGCACCCACCACGACCGTGCCCAGCGTCAGCGCCGTACGGGTGACGACGTCGTCGATCGTCATCACACCGGAGCGCGCCGGCGCCTGCGGAGCACCGTACTGGGCGTCCGGCTGGGCGTACGGGTTGGTGGCGTACGGGTTGGCACCCGCCACGGGGGCCCCGGCCTGCGGTGCCGCGTTGAAGTTCGCGTAACCGTTGTCGCGGCTGAAGCCCCGTCGCGAGAAGACCGGGTTGCTGCTCCTCATCTCACTCCTCCATGGCCACCCAGCGCGGCCTTGGAACAAGAGTAATGGGTAGGCAAAACAAACTCCCTAGTGCCAGGGGAGGATCTTTGCGGGATCGTGCTACCACTCAGGTTGACCGGACCGGGGCGCCGGATGCCGTCCGGGGCCCGGACCGCGCGCTCCGTCCGGCCCCGGTGGCCGGCCCACCACGCCGTGTCACCGGGGGCCACGGCGTGGTCCCCGGTCCGCGGGCCGGTGGTCCCGTCGGTCAGTTCGCGGACGATGTCGGCGTGTCGGCCGGGCGCCGTGTTCATTCCCGTCCCGCCCGGCCTGGAGGCCGGGATTCCTTGCGAGGATCGGGAGATGGAGAGCACCTGGACGACCACCGCCATCGCGGTCGGCGGCACTCTGCTCGGCAGCGGGCTGACGGCCCTCGTGACCGCCCGGACGGAGCGGCGCAAGGACGAATCCCTGCAACGGCAGCAGATGCGCCAGGAGGTCGCGGACGACCGCACGCGCCGCCGTGATCTGCGGGTCGAACACCGGAAGTGGCGCAGGGACAGCAGGCAGGCCGCCTACCAGAGCCTGATGGACGCCGCGCACGAGGCGCACGGGGCGGTCTGGCAGCTGGACAGGCTGACGCTGGACCCCTACGACCAGCAGCGCTACGACACCAGGCGCGGCCTCGCCATCGACGCCGTGCGGGCCACCCGGCAGGCGGCCAACAGGGTCCAGCTCGAAGGGCCCGCCCCGGTGGCGCAGGCGGCGTCCGACTGGGCGCAGGCCCTGGACCGGCACATCCATCCGCCGATCGACTACCTGATGGAGCTGGGCAGGGGCCCGCTGGGCGACGAGCGGCGGGAGCACCACCGCTCAGCCGCGGCGGAGACGGGCCTCCTCGTGGAGACCGCGCAGCGGCGTTTCGGTGCCCTGGCGCGCGAGGCGCTGGACGAGGTGATGGACGAAGCCGATGCACAGGGCTGAGATGTGCGTCACATTTGAGGGTGTCACATCTCACCGGTCCGATCCGTCGAAGAGGTACAGGCACCAATGGACGAGAAGTTGGGGAGTGCACCATGAACGCCCGTTTGAACCCTCTCGGAAGCCCGGTCGCGGCCAAGGCCCTCAAGCACATCATCGCGGCGGGCAGCACGCTCACGGACTCGACACTGCCGTTCGCGACACAGGAGCTGGTGAAGCTCCGCGCCAGCCAGATCAACGGCTGCGCGGGCTGCATCGACATGCACACCAAGGAGGCCGCGCACGCCGGGGAGAGCGCGCTGCGCCTCAACCTGGTCGCGGCCTGGCGGGAGGCGACGGTCTTCACCGAGGCCGAGCGCGCCGCCCTGGAGCTGGCGGAACAGGGCACCCGCATCGCCGACGCCGCCGGAGGCGTCCCGGACGACGTCTGGGCGAACGCGGCCAAGCACTACGACGAGGACCAGCTCGCCGCCCTGGTGTGCGTCATCGCCGTCATCAACGCCTTCAACCGGCTGAACGTCATCACCCAGCAGCCCGCCGGCGGCTACGAGGTGGGCCGGCACGGGTAACGGCTGCCGTCCGGCCGGGAGAACCTCTTCTCCGGTCAGGAGAAGAGGTTCTCCGGGAAGTCGGTCAGGAACATCACCAGCACGAACGCCATCAGGACCAGGGCGACGGCACCCTCCGTAAGGGCCGCGCGCGGGCTGCCGGCCAGCGTCGCGGTCCGCTTCGGGTCGGCGGGGTCGTAGCGCACCGTCACCCGCGCGCCCTCGATGAAGCGCTTGTTGCCGCCGTTCTGGAACTCGACCCACTCCCCGTTCTGCGCGGTGAACGCGAAGACGTACCAGGCCCGCCGGTCTCCGGAGGAGCCGGTGGCCGTATCGCGCTCGTACACCCTGATGCAGCGCGCCGGCGCGGATACGCCGGAGCGGGCACCGCGCAGTTGCCGGGCGGTCCGTCCCAGGGACCTGAGTGCCACCACGGCGAACACTGCGATGAGTACGTACGAGGTGTCCATGGATTGGATTCCTTGATCCTTCGATGACGGTCCTGCGGTGCCCCGGCCCCTGTCAGCCGTTGCGCAGCCGGTCCAGGAGGAAACCCACCGCGCAGCCGACCAGCAGGACCGCCAGCTGGACCAGGAAGGTGATGACCGTGAGGTCGCTCCCCTGGGACAGGTAGATCACCAGTTGCAGGGCGACGGCGGGCGCGAACGCGGCGAGGGCGTGCCGGACGCGCGAATCCCGGGACGGCGAGCGGTGCAGGGCCGCGGCGGCCCAGGTGCCGAGCGCGATGCACACGGCGGACGGCAGGTGCAGGAACAGGATCGTACGGGCCGGCGAGGCCACGCTCTCCGGGTCGTCGCCCGCCACCCAGTCCCAGACGACCACCGCGACGGCCAGCTCCGCGATCACGGTCACCAGGATGCCCGCGGCCCAGGGCAGCATCAGATCGAGCAGCCGCGGCCGGTCACCGCCGGAGGCGGAGGCGTACCCGCGGTGGGCGTCAAATCGGGACATTGGGCTGCCTTTTCGTCGTCGGCCGGCGCTCGGGCACTACTTCACCTCGATGCTGTCGACGATCTTCGTCCGGTCGGCGTCGCTGAGCTTGCCCGCCTGGGCGTCGATGCGCACGGAGTAGATCTTGCCGTTGGAGTCGACGCCCGTGATGACCACGCCGTTGACCTTCGCACCCTTCGGGGGCGACTGCGGCACACCCGTACCGGTGTAGCTGAAGTCGATGCGCTTCGCGCCCTTCGCCCCGCTGATGTCGGCGTCCTTGGTGTCCTTCACCTCGGTGGTCGCCATGAGGAGGGCCCGGCCGACCGAGGCCGCGTCGTCCCCGTTGGAGGCGCTGGCGAAGCCGCTCTGGATCGAGACCTTGACCGTGGGCCGGTCCCCCTCGCTGCGCAGTGCCGCGGCGTCGTTGAGCTTGCCGCGCTCCGCCTTGCTCTGCTCGGTGAGCTCGGCCGGGTAGGAGAGCGACACGGTCGGCCCGGACAGCTCCTTCCAGCCGCTGGGCGCGGCCGGCGCTTCCTGCTTCTCCGAGCCGCAGGCACTGAGGGTCAGCCCGGCGGTGACGACAGCGGTCGTGACGGCGACGGCCTGCACCGTCCGGCGGAGGGAACGGTAGGTCATGATCACGTCTCCTTGTGCTGGTCGATCAGTTCGCACAGTAGCTGTACGGGACGAAGGAGCGCTGCCCGTTGGTGGGCGCCCCGAGGAACTCGGCCTTCTGAAGGTTCTTCTCGCTCTCGGAGGTCGTGTAGGCACCGTTGATGCCCGCCACCTCCAGATTGACGTCGAGGCCGATCTCCTCGGACGAGGAGGAACCGTCGTACTCCTGCTTGCTGACCTGTCCGTGCTCGAAGGCGTAGTGGCCGAACGGATCGTCGGTGCCGGGGTCCTTGGTCGGGACCGGCGTGCCGGTGAACAGGTAGTTGAAGGCACTGTTCATGCCCTGTCCGGAGAACAGCTGGGCCTTGATCCGGTCGGACTCCGCCTTGGAGAGGTTCTTGTCGTCCAGCGGCACGGTGGTGGTGACGACCTGGCTGGTCGTCCCGCCGCCCTTCTGGCTGCCGCTGACGTCACCGCTGATGCCGGCGTTGGCGTCCGCCTTCCCCTCCAGGGTCCGCGTCATCGTGATGCTCTGCAGCTTGCCGGTCTTGCTGTCGACCGTGACGGTGATGGCACCCGCCGCCGAACCGCTCGCCTCGGCGCCGGCCTTGGCCGGTCCCGCCTCACCCTTCGCGTACGCGCCACCGGTGGCCTTGGCCTGGTAGGTGTACGCGTCGGTGTTGCTGATGTGGTTCTGCGTCAGGGTGACCTCCTGGGACTCGGAGATCTTGAGTCCGGCCTCGACGGTCGCGCCCGGCTTGGGAGCCGGGGTGGTCGTGCCGTCGGGGTTGGTCGTGTCCGGGGCGTTCATCCCCGCACCGAACTGGAGGCCGGCCTGGGCCGCGACCTCCAGGCTCAGCTTCTGGGTGGTGATGTGCTTGTTGCCGAGCTTGTCCTCGATGTTCTTCTTGAGGCGGCTCTCCTTGGCCTTCGGCCCCTTGCCGAACCAGCTGGCCACCTCGGTGGTGCCGCCCACGATCGGGCTGAGGTTGGAGAGCTTGTTCAGCCGGTTGAGCTTCTTGTACTCCTGGAGGTCCTTGCGGAACTGATCGGCTTCCTCCTGGCTGTTGAACACCCAGGTGTCGCCCGTGGTGACGGAGAGACCGGCGCCGATCTCGACCTTGTCCTTGCCCACGTCGCCGATCTTGATCCGGCCCTTGGGCTTCTCCGTGCCCTTCACCGATGCGGCGTCGGTGAAGGTGAGCGAGACCTGCTCGTCCTTGTCGTCGATCTTTCCGTCTTTGTTGATGTCCGTCTTGGCCTTGGACGTCGTCTCCTCGAATCCGAACTCGCCGCCGAACTCGATACCGAGCGTTTCGAACGAAACGCCTATCTTGCCGCCCTGGGTACCGGACTTCGTGACGGTCGCGCAGGTGATGGGCTCGAATTCCGCATTGGGATCACCGCCCGCCTCGCCGCCCTTGCCCGAGTCGCACCCGCCACCACTGCCGCCGCCGATCGAGGCGACGAGACAGTGGATCCGGTGGCTGATCTGCCCGCCGAGGCCGGCCACCGCCATACCGCCGATGAGGGAGACGACGACCAGGATCGTCCCGAGGTACTCGAACGCGGTGGCGCCCCGGTCACCCCATCTGCTCCTGGGTATGGGCTCCCGATACCTCGTTCGCGGCATGACTGATCCTCCCCGTATGGCCCTTAGGGCAGGGAGGTTATGTAAGGCGCGCCATTGAGGCACGGGCCCGTGGGCCCAATCCAGGTCCCAATTCGGAGACGCCGGTGACGGAGAAACCGGCCCGACGGACAAATGGGGGCAGCGAGTAGCGGGCTGCGTAATTGATCTTACGTACAGTCGCCGGACGGCCGGTCCCGGCTCACGGCCGCCCCATCTCGTCGAGCGCCCTGATTCCGGCACAGAGGAGCCGCACGCCGCGGACGAAGAGCTCGTCCTGCTCATGGGAGGCCGATGCGGCCAGGGTTATCGGGAAACGCCGGTGGAGATCGGCGACGTCCTCGGCGCTGACGGCGAGGACCGGCGGTTCGCCCTGCTCCTGGAGCACGAAACCGGTGATGTGGCTGAACAGCGCGTCACCGGCGACGCCGAGGTTCTCGTCGTGGACCCCGGCTTCCCGCAGCGTCCGCAGCAGCCGCTCCATGAGGGACAGCGCCCCGGTACTGAGCACCTTCGGGCTGTCGGCGAACATGACCGCGCCACCCGGATGCTTCAGCAGGCTCCGCCGGAGCGCGACGGCCTGGGCCTCGACCCGCTCCGGCCAGCCCGCCCCTTCGGGCAACCCGGCCAGCGCCTCGGTACCCGCGTCGTAGGCCTGCTGTGCCAGCTTGTCGGCCATCAGCTGGAGCAGGGCCCCCTTGTTGGGCACGTGGTAGTACATGCTGCCGGCGTGCACGTCGAGGCGCTTCGCCACCTGCCGCATGGACAGGCCGTGATAGCCGGCCTCGGCGAACACCGCCATGCCGGCGTCGATGATCCGGTCTCTGCTCAGCTTCATGGAACCCACTCTAACCGATTTTCAAACACCGTTTGAAACTTGCCCGGGGTTCGTCTACTGTCGTCACCACGGAGTACCAAGCAGCGCTTGAAGGGGGGGTGATGACGATGGGCGGGCTGCTGTTCAACGTGACCACGGCGGTACTGATGATGGTGATGCTCAACGGGGGCCTGGCCCTGGTCGGCCAGGAGACCCTGCGGGACCGCCGCATCCCGTGGGCGGCGGTGGCGCTGCTCGCGGTCGCCCTCGCCGGGGTGACCATCCAGGCCTGCTGGTCCGGCGCGATGGACGCCCTCGACAACGACCCCGCCAGGTCCGGCTGGTGGCGGCCGCTCACCTCGACCTTCATGCAGAACGGCGGCCTGCTCGGCGACGCGTGGAACTTCGCGACCCTCGCCGTCATCGCCGCCCTGGCCAACTGGTTCTGGGGCGCGCCCCTGACCCTGGTCCTGTTCCTCGCCGGCATCCTGCTGCCCGAGCAGATCGACGCCCTGTTCGGCGAGAACGGCCACAGCACGGACCCCCGGAACTTCGCCGGCAGCTCCGGTGCCACGTACTTCCTCGCGGCGACACTGTCCGCGGCCCTGCTCCTGCACATCCTGCGCAGCGCCCGCCGCAAGGACCGCAAAACCCTCAAGGAGATCCTGCTCGCGGTGAGCGTCCCCGTGATCGGCCTGGCGACCTGGTTCGCCCAGTCCAACGGCCACGGCCTGGTCTCCGTGTACGGCTTCGCCGTGGGCGCCGCGGTCTACGCCCTCACCCACCGCACGGCGGACCGCCCGGCCCCGGCCGGCGGACCGGCACCGGGCAGCGAGGGCGAGCAGCCGTAGACCACCGCGACCGGGGGCCAGGCCGCTCGGGACACGCGCGGCGGCTCCGCCCGCGGGCTCCGGTGCCCGCGCGCCCAGCCTCCGACGGTGGGGCAGGTCAGGCACTCCGCAGGGTGCGGAACACCGCCGGGGTCGCCCAGCCGCGCAGCGTGGCGTGGATCGACGACCGGAATACGGCCTCGACCGTGGCGGCGTCGAGGGCCCCGGCCAGTTCGAGCGTCACGAGCCCGTGCAGGGTCGCCCAGAGCGACAGCGCGATCAGCTTCGCGTCGCCGTCGAGGACGGACTCCGTCAGGGCGCGATCGATCGCCGCGAGGAGCGGTCGGACGGGGTCACCGGCACCGACCGCACCCGAAGGATCGAAGGACTTCACGCCACCGAAGAGCACCGTGTAGAGGTGACGGTGTTCGCCGCCCCAGCGGCGGTAGGCATCGGCCAGCGCGCAGAGGTCGGCGAGGGCGTCCTCGGTGGCCGGCACCACGGACAGGTCCTGGAACAGGCCGGCGACCGCTCGGCCGCGCACCTCGTCGATCAACCCGTCCTTGCCGCCGAACAGCGAGTAGACGGCGGCCGTCGACGTACCGGCCGCGGCCGCCAGGGCCCGGACCGTCACCGACTCCCGCGGAAGTGTCGCGAGCATCTCGGTCGCACATGCGACGAGCCGCTCCCTGACGCTGTCGTCGTTCGTTCTCGGCCTACCCACGGAAGTCACCCTACCCTCTCTGGTAACGTCGTTTTGAAACAGCGTTCCGAAACCGTGGGGGCCCGCTATGCCAGCACCTGTCATACGTCTTGTCCGCTTCACCGGGCGCTTGGCACTGGCCCTTCTTGCCGTCGCGGGGTCGGTCGGCGTCTTTCTCGCACTGCTCGTCCTCACGGACGGGGCGGGTTCGGGGCTCGTCGCATGGTCGACGGCCCTTGGAGTGACGGCTGTCCTCGCACTGTGGCTGGGCCGGCGCCGCGCCTGGCCCGCGCGGCTCCTACCGTTCCTGCCGGTGGTCGTCGCGGCGGCTCTGACCGCCTCGGTCTGCGTCCCGACCGCACCCACAGCCCGGCAGTACCCGAAGGCCCTGCCGTTCGTGGCCGCGCAGCACTGGCGCCTGTCCACCGGCAGCCGGGTCGCGGTCTACCACTACGCGCCCGCGAATCCGTCCGTCCGGCATGCCACGCCGTTCGTGTATCTCAACGGGGGCCCGGTACGGGGCATCTCGGTGCTCGACCACCGGTTCCTGCGGCTTCTCGCCCGAAAGGGCTACGACGTCTACGCCTACGAGCAGGCCGGTGGCGGGCGAAGCGGCCTGCTCCCCATGGACCAGTACACGATCTCCAGATCGGTCCGTGACCTCGGCGCCTTCGTCCGCCGCCTGGACAGGGGCGGGGTCGACGTCCTCGGGTTCTCCTCAGGCGGGAGCCTGCTCACCCGGGCCCTGGCCGATCCGGGCGTCGCCGCACACGTGCACCGGGCGATCATCGCCGAGCCCGGCCCGATGGACGGCCCCACCGCGCGGATCGCCGGACACAAGGGGCGGGCGTCCGCCCGCGGCCTCGCGCCGGCCGTGCGCGGACCGCGGTCGACGCGCGTCCCCCGGTACGCCGTCGCCTTCGGCCTCATGCGGCTCGGACTCCTCACCCCCGACAACGGGCTGATCGGTCAGGCCGAAGGGGACAACGCGTTCACCGCCGCCGATCTCGGCAGCGACACCGCGTCCGGCTACTGCGCGCGTGACGCGCACCGCATCCCCGCCGAGGACACCGCGGAGAACTTCTCCTTCAGCGCCGCCGCGAGCCTCCGCATCCAACAGACGATCAAGGACTCACCCTCCATCGCCCCGCAGCTGAAGCGCTCCCGCACACCCGCGATGCTGATGATCGCCGAGTGCTCCTCCCAGGTCCGTCAATGGGCGACCGCCGCCCTCGAGAGCGACCCCGCCATCCGGCGCACGCAGTACATGCCCGGAGTCGGACACCACATGTGGAACGGCCTGGACGGCAACAACGAACGAGCCGTCGCCTCCATCACCGCGTTCCTCCAGGACGAGCCGTCGCCGCTGCCCGACTACCCGACCCGCGACGAGGTCCCCGCCTTCCTCCACGACCGCAGGTGACAACGGCGGGCACGCTCCGACGCGACGCCCATCGGAGGCGTACGGCAGGCGGGTTGGGGCGGGATGCCGGCCGGCGCGGCCGGGCAGCAGCGGGCCGGGCCTACGGGACGGCCCTTAGACGCCGAGCAGGTCCACGACGAAGATCAGCGTCGATCCCGGCGGGATCAGGGGGGAGGGGGACTGGCTGCCGTAGGCGAGGCCGGGGGGAATGGTGAGCTTGCGCCGACCGCCGACCTTCATCCCCTCGACTCCCCGGTCCCAGCCCTTGATGACCCTGCCGCCGCCCAGGGGGAACCGGAACGTCTGGCCGCGGTTCCAGGAGGCGTCGAACTCCTCGCCGCTTTCGAAGTTGACCCCCACGTAGTGGACCTCGACCATCGCGCCGGCCTTGGCATCGGCACCGTCGCCCACGACGATGTCCTCGACCAGCAGATCGGTCGGAGCGTCGCCCTCCGGAAAATCGATTTCAGGCTTCGTCAGGCTCACTTCAACCCCATTCCGCCCCTCCGGAGGCCTCCGGCGGGGCGATCACGCGCATGGTCACTCCATGCGGCCGAGCGATCACTGTAACGAAGTCCGCTCCGCCGTCGGCGCCTCGGAGCGGCCATGAGCCGGCTCCCCGGGGGCAGTGGCTCGACGTCACTTCCAGTAGAGGAGCTGCGCCTGGCCGGACAGCAGGTCGTGCGTGCCGGCGTCGCCGAAGACCGCGTACTCGACGCCCAGGGCGGCGCCGGCATCGGCGTGCCCGCCCGCGTTGGTCACGTCCACGAAGGTGTCCCCGGCCGTGCCGGCGCGCTCGACGATCTGGCCGGTCTTGTGGCGCTTGCCGCCCTTGGTCTCGTAGAACCGCAACTGCACCGTCGCCCCGGCCGTGACGCCGGAAAGGCGCAGTGTCACGGTCCCGGAGTAGTGCGCGGCGCCGGTGACCAGCGGACCGGAAAGCGGCACGGTCAACCACTCGCCGGACGCGCGGGCCGTCGTCTTCTTGACCGTGGGGTTGGCTCGTTCGGGCATGTCGTCCTCCGTGGGGTTCCAGCTCGCCGGGTGCCGCAGCCGCTCCGCGACGTCCGCGCGCAGGGTCGGCATGGTGAATCCGCGTGGGTCGATCTTGTCGTTCGACCACTCCAGGTGCCCGATCGACGACTTGGCCTCGGTGCCCCACTCGTCGCCCTTGGCGCGGTGGGCCCGGATGAGCGCGGCCTGGGTGCGCACGATCGCGTCGTACTGGACCCGCGGCCACGGGTCCTTGCCGTTGCCGAGGTTCTCGCACTCCCACCCGTAGAAGCGCGCGTTGCCGTCCGTGCCGTCGCTGTTGCCGCGGGTCGGCGGAGACGGACGGGCACCGTAGGACTCGGCGATGACCTGGCCCAGGACGACCGGGCAGCCGCCGCCCGCGTGGTTGGCGCGGCCGTACCCGACAAGGTGCACCCGCCCGTCCTTCGCGATCATCCCGTGGCACAACGGACCCGGCAGTTCGGCGTATCCGTCCCGGACGATCGCGACCGTGGCCGCGGTCCCGGACGTCACCGTGTGGTGGACGATCGATCCGTGCACCGGGCCCCAGGCGCCTTTGTGGTTGCGGTTGTGGGTGCGCCAGTCCCCCACCTGCACCACCGTCACACCCTCGGCGCGCAGGGCTTTCAGCAGCGCGTCAGCGGTGAGCGGGGTCGCCATCACGCACCGTCCGCCGGGACACCCGCCGTGAGCGGCGCCCCGTGGTCGTGCGGGGCCCGGTACGTCACCGATGCCTCGACCGGGCTGACTCCGGTCGCCGCGATCGCAGTTGCTGTCATGGGGGCTCCTTAACGGCTGATCATCAGGACGCGGATGTCGACCTGGATTCGGTTGTACGATGCGCCGCCACCGCCCCGGTCAAACGTCACGGCCGCGGTGTACCGGCCGACCCGCCACCGGTCGGCCCGCGCCTGTGCCACCGCCGGCCGCGGGGGCGCGCGGGCCGTCGTCGTCGCCGATCGCAGGAGTGCGTCCCGCGCCGTCGGACAGGTGCGCGGTGATGACGTCCGGCGCGGGGTCGTACGCGGTGCCGGGGCCGGTCGGGACCCGGGGCCGGACACCCTCACCGGACGCCTCGGCGCCGTCCGCGCTCATGGCGTCGGGGCCTCCGCCACCCGCACCCACGGTGCGCCAGGAAAGCCGAAAGAGAGATGTGCGGAATCGGCCGTATATGCAGGTCAGACCGTGCGCGCGCGGTGGTGCCCGGAGCCGGACTCGAACCGGCACGCCCCCGAGGGGCAGCGAGGTTTAAGCTCGCCGTGTCTGCATTCCACCATCCGGGCTTGCGCGGCTCCGCGTTGGCACATGACCCTATCCGGGGGTCTCCCCCGGCCAGCCGAACAGTGGCTCGATGTTGTCTTATTTTATTGACCGTTTGAGGGGGCGTCAGCACACCCATGAGGCATAGTCACATGCCTGGCGGGGTTGTGGGCGCGACGACCGGCAATCCGAATTGACGGAAATTCGCCGCACCCACACAGCCGATTCGCCAGTGGCGCGCCACGGATCGCCAGGGGCGCGCCACCCCTACCTGACGACGGTGTCGTTGACGCAGCGCAGGACCGGGCGTGAGCCCAGTGCCTCCGGGTCCGGCAGGGCCGCGCCTGTGATCATGAACACAGTGCTCTCGCCGGGCAGCAGGGTGACGAGCATGTCGTCCACCACGGCCGACGGGTGCAGCCGGTCGGGGAAGAGCGCGAGGTCCCGCAGAAGGGTGCGGGCGGTGATCTCGACGCGGTAGGCGGGCGGCCCGGCCGGGTTCTCCGTCTCCGTCACGGTGACGTCGTAGCGGGCCTGTGGGAGCGCGAGGCGGGTGTCCTCCTCGTAGAAGCCGACCGTCCTGGTGTCGCCGAGCCGGGCCACCAGGAGTTCGCGCGTGCTGTCGGCCGGTTCCGCCACCGACGGGGGCAGCGGGACCCGGGTCACCGATCGCGCGGGCGTGCTGACCGCCACCTCCTCCTCGGCCAGTACCGCGCCGTCCAGACCGTGCCGGGTCAGCCGCAGGGTGCCGGACCAGGGGGTGGGGGCGTCGTTGACGAGGTGGGCCGCACCGTCGCGGACGGTGATCAGACGGTCCGCGTAGACGGCCCGCAGGGCGTACCAGAGCGGTTTGCGGCGGCCGTCGCCGTCGACCGCCGCCCAGGACACCACCGGCCAGCAGTCGTTGAGCTGCCAGACGATCGTGCCCATGCAGTACGGGCTGTGGGAACGGAAGTGGCGAATGCCGAACGCGACCGCGCGGGCCTGGTTGAGCTGGGTGAGCCAGTGCCAGTCGTCGAAGTCGTCGCCCGGCTGCGGCAGGTGCTCGCCCAGGCCCCGCAGCAGTTTGGCGTTGCCGTCCTCGGCCTTCTGGTGGTGCGCGAGGAGCGGGGCGTCGGGGGTGAGCGGGCCGCTGATCGCGCGGCGCAGGGTCGCGTGCGTGGGCGGGCCCTGGAAGCCGAACTCGGCTACGAAGCGCGGCACCCGGTCCGCGTACGCGCGGTAGTCGGCCCGGTTCCACACGTCCCAGATGTGGATGGTGCCGTGGTCCGGGTCCTGCGGGTGGATGTCCTGCGTGCCGGAGTAGGGCGATCCCGGCCAGTAGGGGCGGCTCGGGTCGGTCTCGGCGACGATCGCGGGCAGCAGCTCGTGGTAGTAGCCGTGGCCCCAGGTACGGTCGCCCAGCTCCTTCTGCCATCCCCAGTCCGCGTGGCCCTCCAGGTTCTCGTTGTTGCCGCACCACAGGACGAGGGAGGGGTGCGGGGCGAGGCGGGTGACGTTCTCGCGGGCCTCGGCCGCCACCTCGTCCCGGAGCGGCTGCTCCTGCGGGTAGGCGGCGCAGGCGAAGGGGAAGTCCTGCCAGACCAGCAGCCCCTTCTCGTCGCACAGTTCGTAGAAGTCGTCGCTCTCGTAGAGGCCGCCGCCCCAGACCCGGACCAGGTTGACGCCGGCCGCGACCGCCTGGTCCAGGCGGTCGGAGACGCGCTGCCGGGTGAGGCGGGACGGGAAGCAGTCCTCCGGGATCCAGTTGACGCCGCGCACGAAGACGGCTTCGCCGTTGACCGAGATCCGGAACGCCTCGCGTTCCAGGGTGACGGCACGGAAGCCGGTCCTGAACCGGCGGACGTCGTCACCGACGCGGACCCGCACCTCGTACAACGGCTGTCCGCCGTGGCTGTGCGGCCACCAGACCTCGGCATCGGGGACCGAAAGGGTGACCGAGACACGGTGCTCGTCCTCCGTGGCGACGAAGACGGCGCCCGCCCCGACCACCCCGACCTCGCCCGACAGCGGCGCGGAGCCGTCGTGTTCGACCTCCAGCTCAGCGGTCAGGCGCGGCACACCGTCCGCGTCCAGGTCCGGGAGCAGTTTCACGGACGCGATGCGCGGACCGCTCCATGTCTCCAGGGCCACCGGGCGCCAGATCCCCGAGGTGACGAGTGTCGGGCCCCAGTCCCAGCCGAAGTTACAGGCCATCTTGCGGATGAAGGGGTACGGCTCCGCGTACGCGCCGGGGCGGTCGCCGAGCCGCTCGCGCAGTTCCTCGGCATAGCTGTACGGGGCGGTGAACCGTACGTCGAGGGTGTTGGCGCCCTCCCGGAGCAGTGGCCGGACGGAGAAGCGGTAGCTGCGGTGCTGGTTGGCTGTGCGTCCCACCTCGGTGCCGTTGAGCAGGACGGTTGCCACGGTGTCCAGGCCGTCGAAGCACAGGTCGGCGTGGTCGTGGCCGTCCGGGCTCCAGTCGAAGGCCGTGCGGTACGTCCAGTCGGTACGGCCGATCCAGCCGAGACGGGACTCGTTGTCGTCCAGGTACGGGTCGTCGATCAGCCCGGCGGCGAGCAGGTCGGTGTGGACACAGCCGGGCACTGTGGCGGGGACGCCCCCTGCGGGGAGCCCCAGGGGCACCGGGCCGGCGGGGTGGAGCGTCCAGCCGTCGTGCAGGGGCAGGTGGCGAAGGGTCACGCGGAGGTCCTTCCGCAGTCGGGGAGCTGGGCACAGGCGACGAAGTGGTCCGGCTCGGTTTCGTACAGATCGGTGGTGCCGGGTGCGCCGCCCGCGTGGAAGGCGCAGGAGTGCAGCGGTTCCGGCGGGTCCCACGGCGTGTTCAGTCGGGGCACGGCGGCCAGCAGGGTGCGGGTGTACGGGTGCAGCGGATTGCCGAACACCTTCTGGGTGTCGCCGCGTTCGACGACCCGGCCGCGGCGCAGCACGACCGTCTTCTCGGCGAGGTAGGTGCCGAGCGCCAGGTCGTGGGTGATGTAGAGGACGCCGAGGCCGCGTTCCTTCAGGACGGCCAGGAGGTTGAGGACGTCGATGCGGGTGGAGGCGTCGAGCATGCTGGTGATCTCGTCGGCGACCAGGAAGCTCAGGTCGAGCAGGAGGGCGCGGGCGATGAGGAGGCGTTGCAGCTGGCCGCCGCTGAGCTGGTGCGGGTAGCGGCCGAGTACCTGTCCGGGGTCCAGGCGCACGTCCCGTACGGCCTTCTCGACGCGGTCGCCCCACTCCTTGTCGGGGACGCCCGGGTGGTAGGCGCGGCGGATCAGGTCGAAGACGCGGTCGGCCCGGAAGACCGGGTTGTAGCAGGAGAAGGGGTCCTGGAAGACGCCCTGGACACGGCGGTAGAAGTCCTTTCCCGGGCGGACCGCGCGCCCGTCCAGGGTGAGGCTGCCGGAGCTGACGCCCGTCAGGCCGAGGATCATCCGGCCGATGGTGGACTTGCCGCTGCCGCTCTCACCGATGAGGGAGACGACCTCACCGGGTGCGGCGGTGAAGGACACCCGGTCTACGGCGGTGACGGAACCGCCGCCGAACGCTCCGGCGCGGTAGGTCTTGGTGACGTGGTCGAGGGTCAGCATCAGGCCTTCCAGCACGCGACGGAGTGACGGGGGGCGATCTCCACGACCGGGGGCTCCTCGGCGCACCGCTCGTCCGCGATCGGGCAGCGGTCCCGGAAGCGGCAGCCGGCCGGCGGGTTCAGGAGGGAGGGCGGGGCGCCCGCGATGCCCTTGAGGGGCTTGTCCGCGTACCGGGCGCCGACCTCGGGCAGCGAGCCGAGCAGCAGCTTGGTGTACGGGTGGCGGGGCGCGGTCGTCAGGACCTTCGTGGGGGCCTTCTCCGCGAGCCGGCCCGCGTACATGACCATGATGGAGTCGGCGATGTGCGAGGTGAGGCCGAGGTCGTGGGTCACGAAGATCATGCTGGTGACCAGGCCCTTGTCACGCAGACCGGTGAGCGCGCCGACGACGGCCCGCTGGGTGGAGACGTCGAGCGCGGAGGTGACCTCGTCGGCGATGAGCACCGACGGGTCGAGCAGCGTGGAGATCACCATGACGGTGCGCTGTTTCATACCGCCGGACAGCTCGATCGGGTAGCGGTCCAGGACGTCGTGGTCCAGGCCCACCAGGTCGAGCCTGCGGTGCAGTTCGGCGGTGTCGACGCCGACGCCGCGCGAGGCGAGCAGTTCACGGATCATGCGTCCGATGCGGCGGGTCGGGTTGAGGGCGCTCATGGAGTACTGCGGCACGAGCGAGATCCGGTGGAAGCGGAAGGCGTTCATCGCCCGGTCGTCGGAGACCGGGACGTCGTCGCCGTCCAGGGTGACGGTGCCGCCCGCGTGCCGCATCCGGCCGTCGAGGCGGATCAGCGACTTCCCGAGCGTCGTCTTGCCGCAGCCGGATTCGCCGGCCAGGCCCAGGATCTCCCCGTCGGCCAGGTCGAAGGAGACGCCGTCCAGGGCCCGGACCTCGCCGCGCAGCGTGCGGTAGTGGACCCGTAGGTCGTTCACGGTCAGGGTCATGTGCTCAGGCCTCCCCGAGATCGGTCACGGTCAGGGGCATCTGCTCAGGCCTCCCGCAGCTTCGGGTTGAAGACCTCGTCGAGGCCGACGTTGGCGACGTACAGCGCGCCGACGATCGCGGTGATCCCGGCGCCGGGCGGGACGAACCACCACCACATGCCGAGTTGGAGCGCGCTCCACTGCTGGGCGCTCTGCAGCATCAGCCCGAGCGAGACGCCCTCGGTGGGACCGAGCCCGATGAAGTCGAGGGAGGAGGCGATCAGCACGGAGCCGCCGAAGAGCAGGATGAACATCATGAAGAGGTACGAGCTCATGTTGGGCGCGATCTCGCGGAAGACGATGCGCCAGGTGCCGCTGCCGCTGAGCCGGGCCAGGTCCACGAACTCCCGGGTGCGCAGCGAGAAGGTCTGTGCCCGGATCGCCCGCGCGGCCCAGGGCCAGGAGGTGAGTCCGATGAACAGGCCCTGCACGGGCACCGAGCGGACCCCGAGGTAGGCGTTGATGATCAGCAGGACGGCCAGGGCGGGCAGTACGAGGACCACGTTGGTGAGCATGTTGAGGACCTCGTCGACCACTCCCCCGCGGTAGCCGGCCAGGAAGCCGACGAGCATGGCGATGACGGCGGCGATGGCCCCGCCGACGACGCCGACCAGGAAGGTGGCCCGCAGCCCGTGCACGAACTGCGCGTACACGTCCTGGCCGAAGGTGGTGGTGCCCATCCAGTACGTGCCGTCCGGCGCCGCCGCCTGCGGTCCGACGTACTCGTTGGGGTCGGCGCTGTCCAGCAGCGGGGGGCCGATCAGCCCGACGAGCAGGAGCAGCACGACGACGGTGAACCCGATGAGGAGCTTCGGGTTGCGCACGGCGTAGTGGAGCGTCTCCCGGCCGGGACGGGCGGCGGAGGCGGGTGCGGCGGGCTCGGTGGCCGGTTCGGGCACGGTGCTCATGACTGGCCTCCTGCCATGCCGGTACGGGTACGGGGGTCGACGACGACGTACACGAGGTCGATCAGGAAGTTGGCGATCAGTACCCCGATGACGATGAACAGGAACGCGCCCTGGAGCAGGAAGAAGTCCTGGTTCTGGATCGCGGCGAGGATCAGTGAGCCGAGCCCGGGGTAGGCGAAGACGATCTCGGTGACGAGCGCGCCGGCCACCAGGACGCCCAGCTGGAGGGCGAGTCCGGTGATCTGGGGCAGGACGGCGTTGCGGAAGGCGTAGCGGCGGATGAGCCGCTGCGGGGCGCCGAGGGCCGCCAGATAGGACGAGTAGTCGGACTCCAGCTCGTAGATGATCATGTTGCGCATGCCGATGGCCCAGCCGCCGAGCGCGACCAGGAACAGCGAGAGGAACGGCAGCACCCAGTGCTGGAACAGGTCGACGGCGAAGGCGGCCGACCAGTTCGGCTGGATGTCGAGGCTGTAGCCGCCGGAGATCGGGAACCAGCCCGCCTTGGAGCCGAGCGCCCAGGCGAGGATGACGGCGATCCACATGTACGGCATCGCGGTGAGCAGGTACCCCGCCGGGAGGACGGTGTTGTCGAGCACCTTGCGGCGGGCGGCCAGCGCCCCGGCCCAGTTGCCGACGAACCAGCTGAGCAGGACGGCCGGGATCATCAGCCCCAGCGTGTACGGCAGCGCGTCGAGCAGTACGTCGGCGACGGGCTTGGGGAAGACCCAGATGGACAGCCCGAAGTCGCCCTGCAGCAGGGCGCTCCAGAAGTGCAGGTACTGCTGCCAGACGGGCTCGTCGAAGCCGAAGAGGCTGTTGTAGTAGGCGCGCATCGACTCGACGGCCTCGGGCTGCGAGACCCTGGCACGGGCCACCATCGCGGCGACCGGATCGCCGGGCATGAAACGCGGGATCATCCAGTTGACGGTGACGGCGACGACGAAGGTCAGCGCGTAGATCAGTAGTTTTCGGGCGAAGTAGCGGCGCAAGGGAGCTCCCCGGGGAGAGCCCCGCCGTGCGGGCGGCGGTCAGGGCGGCACGCGCACGGCGGGGCGGTCATGGTTGGAGGGAGACCGGCAGGGGGCCGGTCACGCCCGGAACAGCCGTGTCACTTGGCGGGCTTGAGCTGGGTGAGCGCCTCGAAGCCGCCCATCTCCAGCCAGTTGCGCCACAACGCCGGTGCGTACTTGGGCGCACCCGGCGCGTCCGACGGCCAGTTCGTCCAGCTCCCGGTGGTCGACTGGGCCCAGAGGCCGTTGTACCAGAGGGGGATGACGGGCATCTCCTTGAGCTGGATGGCCTGGATCCTGGAGATGATCTTCTTCATGCCCGCGGTGTCGTCCGTCTTCACCGCGCCGAGCTCCTGGACGAGCTTCCAGGCCTCCTTGTTCTCGTAGCGGCCGAAGTTCACCGTGTTCTGCTGCTTCTGGACGGGCAGCTGGAACATGTACTCGTAGTACGTCCACGGGGTGTTGGACAGCTGGCGCTCGTTGTTGACGACGAGGTCGAACGCGCCCTTGCCGCGCTGTTCGTTGAGGGCGTTCTGGTCGGGGAACTCGGTGGTGACGCCGATGCCCGCGGCCTTGGCGGACGAGGCGATGACCTTGGCGGCCTCCATCCAGTCGGTCCAGCCGGTGGGCACGGCCAGCTTCAGGCTGATCCTGGAGCCGTCCTTGTTCTCCACCAGGCCGTCGCCGTCGGTGTCCTTGTACCCGGCGTCCGCGAGGATCTGCTTGGCCTCGGCGGTGTCGAAGGAGAAGCCCTCACCGGCCACCAGGTCCCGGTCGACGAACTTGTCCCACTGCGGGAGCAGGCCCGTCGGGTCGGCGGGCTTGACCAGCTCGCCGTACACGCCCTTGACGATCTTCCCGACGTCCACGGAGGCGGCGAGCGCCCTGCGGAACGCCGCGTCGTTCATCGGCTTCTTCGTGGTGTTGGGCACCAGCCAGGCGGTGTTGGCGGAGAGCATGTAGGGCGGCTTGTCGTAGTACGAGACGACCTTCTTGCTCTTGACCAGCGAGGCGGCGCCGGGCAGGAAGTTGTTGCTGAGGTCCAGCTGGCCCTGGCCCAGCTGACCGATGACGACCTCGTTGCTGGGGTTGGAGACGTCGACGATGTAGCGGGGCGCGGGCTTCATGGAGAGCGCCTTGACGCCCCACCAGTCGTCGCGCCGCTGCCAGACGACCCGGTCCTGGGAGTGGCTCTTGAGGGTGTACGCGCCGGTGCCGACCGGCTTGTCGTTGACGCCGTCGAGGATCTCCTTCTCGGAGCGCTTGCCCCAGATGTGCTCGGGGACGATCGGCTGCCCGTAGAGGGTGTAGTCCCACTCCTGGTAGCGGGCCTCCTTGAAGGTGAAGCGGACGGTCGTCGCGTCCACCGCCTTCGCGTCCGACAGCCAGCTCCAGAGCGTGTGGAAGGACGAGGCCTCGATCTTGCCGAGACCGTAGGAGTACGCGACGTCCCCGGCGGTGAGCGGCTTCCCGTCGGACCAGGTGATGCCCGGACGGAGCTTCAGCTCGTACGTCTTGTCGCCCGTCCAGCTGCCCGACTCCGCCAGCCAGGGCGTCAGCTTCCCCGCGTTGGGGTCGAAGTGGAACAGGGTCTCGTAGACCAGCCCCTTGGTGCCGGTGGCGTGGTCCCAGTTGTGCAGCGGGTTGTAGTTGGCCGGCGGCCCCCACTGCGTACCGGTGGTGTAGAGCGTCTCGTTGCGCGGAAGCGCGCCGCCCCCGCCGCCGGACCCGCCCGAGCCGCCCGCCGAGGAGCCGCCCCCCGTGCACGCGGTGGCGGCGAGTGCGATCACGGCGAGCGTGGTCGCGATCCGTCCCCGGAATCCCGTGCCCATCGTCCCTCCTTCTCCCCGCCGTCCCTGCCGAGCGGAGTTACTGAACCGGGTAAGTGGGGTGAAGTTAAGGCCGCCCGGAGAGCCTGTCAAGGGTGCGGGAGCGCTCCCATTTCTTTTGTGGGCAAGGGAGTTGAGTGATCAGGACCTCGCTGCCCTGGACTGGCGGCGGCACCGTCGATGACTAGGATGGCCGTCGAACACGAACCGGTTAAGCGAGGTCGCATGCCCAGGCACCGCCCCACGATCGCCGATATCGCACGCCGCGCGGGCGTCTCCAAGGTCGCGGTGTCGTACGCGCTGAACGACCGCCCGGGGGTCTCCCCGGCGACCCGCGCCTCGATCAAGGCCATCGCGCAGGAGATCGGCTGGCGGCCCAACAGCGCGGCCCGCGCCCTCACCCGGGCGCGGGCGGACGCGGTGGGCCTGGCCCTGTGCAGGCCCGCCCGGCTGCTCGGCATGGAGCCGTTCTTCATGGAGCTGATCAGCGGCATCGAGAGCGAACTCTCACCGCGCGGCTGCGCCCTGCTGCTCCAGGTCGTCAGCGATCCGTCGCAGGAGCTGGAGGTCTACCGCCGCTGGTGGGGCGAGGGCCGGGTGGACGGTGTCTTCCTCGCCGATCTGCGCAGCCCCGACCCCCGGATCGAGGGCGTCGCCGGACTGGGGCTGCCGGCCGTGGTGATCGGCCACCCCTCGGCCGCGGGCCCGCTCCCGTCCGTGTGGTCGGACGACGCGGCGGCGGTACGGGACACCCTCACGTACCTGACCGCGCTGGGGCACCGGTCGGTCGCCCGGGTCGCCGGGCTGCCCGGACTGAACCACACCGGGCTGCGCGACCGCGCCCAGCGAGAGGTCTGCGCGCGACTCGGGCTCGGCGAGCCGGTGATCGTCCACACCGACTACTCCGGCGAGGACGGAGCGCACGCCACCCGGCGGCTGATCAGCTCCCCGCAGCGGCCGACGGCGGTCATCTACGACAACGACATCATGGCCGTCGCCGGGCTGTCGGTCGCCCAGGAGATGGGACTCGACGTACCGGGTGACCTCTCCCTGGTCGCCTGGGACGACTCCCAGCTCTCCCGGGTGGTCCGGCCGCCCCTGACCGCGCTGAGCCGCGACATCCCGGCGTACGGCGGGCACGCGGCGCGCACCCTGCTGGCCCTGGTCGCCGACGGTGCGGCCGACGGGTACGAGGACGCGGCGGCGCGGCTCGTCCCGCGCGGGTCGACGGCCGCCCCGCGGTAGGGCGGCGTACGCGCGCCTCAGGGGCGGTGTCATACCGCAGGAGGACGCGGGGGCCCTTCGGTGCGACTCAAGGCGGCCCCCGGAACGGGCACCGGGAGTGACGACCGGCGGCGAAGCGACGGAGAGGATGGAGTCATGCCCTTCCCCCCGGCCGCCCACGGCGGCGGCCGGCCGGGCAGCCCCGTTCCGTACGAACCAACCCTGGAGTCTCCCGTGACCACCATGACCACCGCTCACCGCGCCACCGCGGTGGCTGCCCGCGCCACGGAACTCTCCAAGGTCTACGGAGAGGGCGAGACCAAGGTGACCGCGCTGGACCGGGTCACCGTGGACTTCCCGCAGGGCGAGTTCACCGCGATCATGGGCCCGTCGGGCTCCGGCAAGTCCACGCTGATGCACTGCGTGGCCGGTCTCGACAGCTTCAGCAGCGGTTCGGTGCGGATCGGCGAGACGGAGCTGGGCTCCCTCAAGGACAAGCAGCTGACCCAGCTGCGACGGGACAAGATCGGTTTCATCTTCCAGGCGTTCAACCTGCTGCCCACGCTGACGGCGCTGGAGAACATCACGCTGCCGATGGACATCGCGGGCCGCAAGCCCGACCAGGAGTGGCTGCACAAGGTCATCGAGATGGTGGGCCTCTCCGACCGCCTCAAGCACCGGCCGACGGAGCTCTCCGGCGGCCAGCAGCAGCGCGTCGCGGTGGCCCGCGCCCTGGCCTCGCAGCCGGAGATCATCTTCGGTGACGAGCCGACCGGGAACCTGGACTCCCGCTCCGGCGCCGAGGTCCTCGGCTTCCTGCGCAACTCGGTGCGGGAGCTTGGCCAGACCGTGGTGATGGTGACCCACGACCCGGCCGCCGCCTCCTACGCGGACCGGGTGATCTTCCTCGCGGACGGGGCGATCGTGGACCAGATGATGCACCCCACAGCCGACGGGGTGCTGGACCGGATGAAGGCCTTCGACGCCAAGGGCCGTACCAGCTAGGGCGCGTGCCCCTGATCCGCCGGGCCGCCCCCGGGCCCCGGCCCCTCCCCGGGCCCGTCGTCGCACCGCCTCGTGCCGCGCGACGCCTGAGCCATGCCCCCATCCGGTACCCCTCCCCATCCCAGGACTGACAGACATGTTCCGTACCGCCCTGCGCAATGTGCTCTCGCACAAGGCCAGGCTGCTGATGACCGTCCTCGCCGTGATGCTCGGCGTGGCCTTCGTCTCCGGCACCCTGGTCTTCACCGACACGCTCGGAAACGCCTTCCGCAACCAGTCGGCGAAGAACTACGACGACGTCGCCGTCGCGGTCACCACCTACGCCAACCAGCGCGACGAGAAGACCCCCGCCGTCGACGCCGCCACCCTGAAGAAGATCCAGGCCCTGGACGGCGTGGGCACGGCCACCGGCCGGGTCGACGGCTTCGCCGGGGTCGCCGACCCCGACGGCAAGCTGATCGGCAACGGCTGGACCAACACCGGCGCCAACTTCGCCCCCGGCAAGGACGGCAAGGACCCCCAGTACACCTTCACCGACGGCTCGGGCCCGACCGCGGCGGGCAGCATCGCCCTGGACAAGGACACCGCGAAGAAGGGCGAGTACGAGGTCGGCGACACGGTACGGGTCGCCACCAACGGACCGGTGAAGGAGTACACCCTCTCCGGCGTCTTCACCACCGAGGACGGCGCGGTCAACGCCGGCGGCAGCCTGGTCCTCTTCGACACCCCGGTGGCCCAGAAGCTCTTCCTGCGTCCGGGCGAGTTCCGGGACGTCTCCGTCACCGCCGCACCCGGCACCTCCGACCAGCAGGTGCTGGCCGCGGTGAAGCCGCTGCTGCCCGAGGACGCCGAGGCCAAGACCGGCAAGGTCGTCGCGAACGAGGAGGCCGAGCGGACCGAGCGTGGCCTCAGCAACCTCAACAAGCTGCTGCTCGGCTTCGCCGGCATCGCCCTGTTCGTCGGCATCTTCCTGATCGCCAACACCTTCACCATGCTCGTCGCCCAGCGCACCAAGGAGCTGGCGCTGCTGCGTGCCGTCGGCGCCTCGCGCCGCCAGGTCAAGCGCTCGGTGCTGCTCGAAGCGGCCGTGGTCGGCCTGATCGCGTCCGTCATCGGCTTCGCGCTGGGCCTCGGACTCGCCACCGGGCTGCGCTCCGCGATGAGCCTGATCGGCGGCAAGATCCCGGCCGGCCCGCTGGTGGTCGCCCCGACCACGGTCGGCGCCGCGTTCGCCGTCGGCGTCCTGATCACCGTGCTGGCCGCCTGGCTGCCCGCCCGCCGGGCGGCGAAGATCCCCCCGGTCGCGGCGATGAACAGCATGCACGCGGTGGCCACCGTGAAGTCCCTGGTGCTGCGCAACTCGATCGGCGCGATCATCACCCTGCTCGGCGCGGCCGCGATCGTGGCCGGTGCGGCACAGTCCGGTACGAGCGCCCAGCTCGCCATCGCGGTCGGCGCCTTCCTGGCGCTGATCGGCATCATCATCCTCATCCCGCTGCTGTCCCGCCCGGTGATCGCGCTGGTCCGCCCGCTGCTGCGGCGGCTGTTCGGGGTCTCCGGCAAGCTCGCCGCGCAGAACGCGGTCCGCAACCCGCGGCGCACCGGCGCCACCGCCTCCGCCCTGGCGATCGGTCTCACCCTCGTCACCGGCATCTCGGTGCTCGGCGTCACCCTCGGCCAGGCGGTCGACCGGATGACGACGGACAACATCAAGGCCGACTACATGGTCTCGATGGCCAGCGGGGACTCGCTCGACGAGTCGGCGCTCACCGCGCTGGAGAAGGCCGAGGGCGTCACCGCTGTCTCGCCGCAGCAGTCCGTCTGGCTGGACATCGGCGACACCTCGCTCTCCGCGTCCGGTGTCACCCCCGGCGATGTGCAGAAGGTCCTCACCGTCGACACCCTCTCCGGCTCGATGGACTCCCTGGGCAGGGGCGAGATCGCCGTCGCCGAGAAGACCGCGAAGTCGCACGGCTGGAAGACCGGCGAGACCGTCACGGTCACCTACGAGGACCACAAGAAGGGCGACCTGAAGATCGGCGCGCTCTACAAGGGCAACGAGTTCCTGTCCGAGGCGCTGATCCCCCGCGAGAAGGTGGCCCCGCACGAGGGCCGTCCGGACATCCGCGAGATCTACGTGAAGACGGACGGCGGCGCGAGCGCCGCCAACGAGAAGTCCATCGTGAACGCGCTGGGTGACAACCCCGGCATGAGCATCATGGACCGCCAGGACATCCGGGACATGTTCGGCGGCTCCATCAACCTCATGATGAACATCATGTACGGGCTCCTGGCGATGGCGCTGATCATCGCGGTGCTCGGGGTCGTCAACACCCTGGCCATGTCGGTCTTCGAACGTCAGCAGGAGATCGGCATGCTGCGGGCGATCGGCCTGGACCGGCGCAAGGTCAAGCGCATGATCCGGCTGGAGGCCGTGGTCATCTCACTGTTCGGCGCGGTGGTCGGCATCGGGCTCGGCCTGTTCCTCGGCTGGGCGATCGGGCGGTCCGCATCGTCCTCGATCCCGCAGTACGCGCTCGTCGTGCCGTGGGGCCGGATCGCGGTCTTCCTGCTGCTGGCCGGGCTGGTGGGGGTGCTGGCCGCACTGTGGCCGGCCCGCAGCGCCGCCAAGCTCAACATGCTGACGGCCATCAAGACCGAGTAGCGCGGGACAGCGCACGCGAGAGGGCCGGTACGCGCCGACGCGGGTACCGGCCCTCCGTCACGTCCGGTCCGGCTCAGCCGGTCGCGGACGCCTTCCAGTCGCGGGCGCGCAACGGCATACCGGCGGTGCCGCCGTCCGCCGGCCGCACGGCCAGGATCTGGTTGACGCCGATCTTGTTGTGCTCGAAGGAGAGCGCGGAGGCGGCCATGTAGAGCCGCCAGACCCTGGCCCGGCCGGGCGAGGTCATCTTCACCGCGCGCTGCCACTCCTTCTCCAGGTTGGCGACCCAGCGGCGCAGGGTCAGTGCGTAGTGCTCGCGGAGCGACTCGACGTCACGGGCCTCGAAACCGGCTTCTTCGAGGGTCGCGACGGTCCGGCCGAGCGGGGCCAGTTCGCCGTCCGGGAAGACGTAGGCGTCGATGAACTCGTCCACGTGGTACGCGGACTCGTCCTTCTCCGGGCGGCGGGCGATCTGGTGGTTGAGGAGGCGCCCGCCGGGCTTGAGGAGTGCGTAGACGTCGTCGGCGTACTCGCGGTAGCGGACGGAGCCGACGTGTTCGGCCATGCCGATGGAGGAGATGGCGTCGTACGGGCCGTCCCTGACGTCCCGGTAGTCCTGGACCCGGATCTCGATCCGGTCGGTCAGCCCCTCCTCGGCGATGCGCTTCCTGGCGAAGGCGGCCTGTTCGGTGGAGAGGGTCACACCGGTGACCCGGGCGCCGTACTCACGGGCGGCGTGGATGGCCATGGAACCCCATCCGCAGCCGACGTCCAGGAGACGGTCGCCCTCCTTCAGTGCGAGCTTGCGGCAGACGAGGTCCAGCTTGTCGCGCTGGGCGTCCTCGAGGTTCCCGCCGTCCTCCCAGTAGGCGCAGGAGTAGACCATGGACGGGCCGAGGACCAGTGCGTAGAAGTCATTGCCCACGTCGTAGTGGTGGCTGATGGCCTCCTTGTCGCGGCGCTTGGTGTGCAGGGCTCCGGTGCGGCGGCGTACCTCCTCCGGTGGTGGAGGGGGTGGCGGCCAGGGCCCGGCCAGTTGCAGCAGCCCCTTGGCGGCCGCCCGCACTCTCGGGTCGCGGACCGGGTGGATGCTGTCCTTCGCCTCCGCACCGCGGTCCCAGATCAGCCCGGCGATCAGGTCCAGGGCCTCGTACAGATCGCCCTCGATGTCGATTTCCCCGGCCACCCAGGCGCGGGCGAGGCCCAGTTCGCCCGGCTTCCACAGCAGCCGGCGCAGGGCGCGACGGTTCCTGATGACGAGGGCGGGGGCATCGGGCGGTCCGGATTCGCTGCCGTCCCAGGCCCTGATGCGGACCGGTAGGGGTTCTCCCAGCAACTCCTGGGCGAGAGCGGTCAGCCGCAACGCGGCGTCTGCCATGGCGCACACCTCCGTGATGGTGTTTCCCGACGTGCCCGGACATGCCCACACATGTCCCGCACCACGCCTCGGCACCACCCTTGGACGCCGCGGCGAGGTACACCCCCCTCAACAGTTTCCGGCGGCCCGGCCATCCCGCTACTGCGCAATGGAACGGCAAAATACCTGTACGGGCCACGCATCCGCCGGGTCACTGGCCCCCGAACCCCTGTACCTTGCCCCGCCCCGGCCTGCCGCGATACGCCGAAGGGGCCGCCCGCACCACGGATGGCGGACGGCCCCTTCGGGCGTCGTACTACGGTCCTGCTCGGCCCGCGAGGGTCAGGAGGCCTTGGCCTTCTCACCGACGGGCTTGGCGGCGGCCGGCGCCGGGGCCGGCTTGGCGGCCTCGTAGAACTCCTCGCGCGGCGTCTCCATGGCACCGAGCGAGACGACCTCGCGCCTGAGGAACATCGCCAGGGTCCAGTCGGCGAAGATCCGGATCTTGCGGTTCCAGGTCGGCATCGCCATGCCGTGGTAGCCACGGTGCATGTACCAGGCGAGACGGCCCTTGAGCTTGATCTTCACCTTGCCCATGACGATCATCGCGACGCCCTTGTGCAGGCCCAGACCGGCGACCGCACCCTTGTTGGCGTGGCTGTAGTCGGCCTGCGGGAAGCCGCGCATCCCGGAGATGACGTTGTCACCGAGGACCTTGGCCTGACGCAGCGCGTGCTGGGCGTTCGGCGGGCACCAGGCGTTCGGGTTGCCGGCCTTGCGGCCGATCAGATCCGGGACCTGGGCGTTGTCGCCCGCGGCCCAGATGTAGTCGGTGCCCTGCACCTGGAGCTTCTCGGAGGTGTCCACGTGACCGCGCGGACCGAGCGGCAGACCGAAGCGGGCCAGCGCCGGGTTCGGCTTCACGCCGGCCGTCCACACGATGGTGTTGGAGTCGACCTCCAGGCCGTTCTTCAGCACCACGTGACCGTCGACGCAGGAGTCCATGGACGTCGAGAGGAAGACCTCGACACCGCGGGACTCCAGGTGCTCCCGGCCCCAGGTGCCCAGCTTCGGACCGACCTCGGGAAGGATCTTGTCGGCGGCGTCGACGAGCACGAAGCGCATGTCCTCGCGCTTCACGTTCGTGTAGTACTTCGCCGCGTCGCGGGCCATGTCCTCGACCTCGCCGATGGTCTCCGCACCGGCGAAGCCGCCGCCCACGAAGACGAAGGTGAGCGCCCTGCGGCGGACGTCCTCATCGGTCGTCGAGTCGGCCTTGTCCAGCTGCTCGAGGACGTGGTTGCGCAGGCCGATGGCCTCCTCGATGCCCTTCATACCGATGCCCTGTTCGGCCAGGCCGGGGATCGGGAAGGTGCGGGAGACCGCGCCCATCGCGATGACCAGGTAGTCGAAGGGCAGCTCGTAGGCCTCGCCGACGAGCGGCGCAACCGTGGCGACCTTGCGGTCCTGGTCGATGGTCGTGACGCGGCCGGTGAGAACCTCGGCCTTCGGCAGGACGCGTCGCAGCGGGACGACGACATGCCGAGGCGAGATGCTGCCGGCAGCAGCTTCGGGGAGGAAGGGCTGGTACGTCATGTACGACCGGGGGTCGACGACCGTGACGGTCGCCTCTCCATAGCGCATCTTCTTCAGAATGCGCCGAGCTGCGTACAGGCCTACGTACCCACCGCCTACTACGAGGATCCTGGGACGCTCCGTGGTGCTCATGCCATCGAGTATCCACCCCCCTCGGGGGCAGGGCTCGTGAGCCCCTTCACAAGGTATGGCCCACCCTCTGCTACACTGCCCCGCCCACGTGACCCAGGTCATGGCCCGGGAGGGGAACCACGGCACCCCGGCGAACGTTGTTCACCGCTTGTGAGCTGGCCCTTGTGCCGCCGAACGGAGTGGACCACACCCTCGGTTCACACACCCGCAACGCGCCCGGAACCCTCCCGTACGCGGGCCGAGTGACCCCGCACACCCTCCCCGGACCCCGTACGGAGCAGAAGTCGGCCCTCAAGGACCCAATTCCTTGTGAAGAAGTTCACGAACTTCGTCGCGGCGCGCCCCGGAAGGGGCTTCCAGGGCGCCTCTCAGCGGCTCAAAGGTGCAGGCAGGAATGCGTATGAGCGACGTTTCCGCCCACCCCCGCACCCCATGCCCCGGAGCCCCTCGCGGGGCCCCAGGAGGGGCGTTCAGCGACTCCGGCCTCCGGAACCCGCCTACGCGAGCGACCAGGCGATGCCGTCGAGGATGTCGTGCTCGCTGACGACCACCTCACGGGCCCCGGTCCGCTCCATGACGGTCAGCAGGATCAGCGCCCCGGAGGCGATCACATCGACCCGCCCCGGATGCATCGCACCGATCGCGGCGCGCTCGGCATGGGTCGAACCGAGGAGCCGCCCGGCGATCTCACGGACCTGTTCCAGGGAGACCCGGGAGTGGTGGATCGCCTCGGAGTCGTACTCCTCCAGACCCAGCGCGATCGCGGCCACGGTGGTGACCGTGCCTGCCAGCCCGACGAGCGTGCCCGCCCCGGTGAGCGGCACGCTCTGCTCGGCCAGGTCCAGTGCGGCCTCCACGTCGGCGCGGATCGCGTCGACCGCGTCCGGCCCTGGCGGGTCGACGATCTCGCCGTCCCGCGCGAGGTGACGCTCGGTCATCCGGACACAGCCGATGTCCACGGACCGGGCGGCCCGCACCCGGTCGTCACCGAGGACGAACTCGGTGGACCCGCCGCCGATGTCGACGACGAGGTACGGCTTCGCGAGGTCGTCCCGGCCCGTGAGCTCCTTGGTGGCCCCGTCGAAGGAGAACTGCGCCTCCTGGTCACCACTGATCACCTCGGGCTCCACACCCAGGATGTCCAGCACACCGCGGACGAAGTCGTCTCTGTTCTCCGCGTCCCGGGAGGCGGAGGTGGCGACGAAGCGGACCTTCTGCGCGCCGTGCTCCTCGATCACCGCCGCGTACCGCCGGCACGCGGCGAACGTCCGCTCCAGCGCCTCCGGGGCGAGCCGCCCGGTCCGGTCGACACCCTGCCCGAGCCGCACGATCTCCATCCGCCGGTCGAGCGCGACCAGCTCGCCGGACCCGGGATCGGCATCCGCGACCAGCAGACGGATCGAATTGGTACCGCAGTCGATGGCTGCCACACGCGTCATGTCTTCGACCCTCACGCTCAGCCCTCGTCCTCACCCTGCGCGCCGCAGGGCGAAACGCACGGCCCCTTGCGCCACCACTCGGGCAGCATCGCGATCGCCTCGTCCCCCAGCGGGTTGACCCCCGGCCCGGCGGCCAGCGAATGTCCCACGAGCACGTGCAGGCACTTCACCCGGTCCGGCATGCCCCCCGCACTCGGGAAGCCCTCGAGCACCTCGATGGCGTCCCGCCGCGCGATGTAGTCCTCGTGCGCGGCCCGGTACGCGGCGGCCAGCTCCGGGTCCGTACCGAGGCGCTCGGTCATCTCCCGCATGACCCCGTTCGCCTCCAGCGTGCCGATCGCGGACGCCGCACGCGGGCACGTCAGGTAGTACGTCGTCGGGAACGGCGTACCGTCCTCCAGCCGCGGCTGGGTCTCGACCACGTCCGGGTTTCCGCACGGGCAGCGGTGCGCGATGGCGCGCAGCCCGCGCGGCGGGCGTCCCAGCTGCTGCTGGAACGCCGCGATGTCCGCGTCGGTGGGCGCGGTGGACTCGGTCTGGGGAGGGGGCGTTTCCATGCCTGCCTAGGTTCTGATCGGGCTGCTCGAACTGCGGTTCTGCAGAGGAAAGGGGAGAGAGACGTGGGAGGGACGGAACGCGGGTCAGCCGCGGTCGGCGCTGTCGACGCCGTCCCACAGGTTGGAGTGCCACGGCCGGCCGGACTCCTCCGGCTTCCCGTTGCGCTCCCTGACCGCGTCGGGGTCGACCACCGTGTAACCGGTCTCCCCCGGGAGAAGGTAGTGCAGGTGCTCGCGGGCCAGCCGCCTGACGTAGGCGTCGTCCTGGAGGCGCGCCTTCTCGTCGCGCAACTCCTCGGTACGGGCCTCGGCCTCCTGCGCGAGCCGCTCCTGGTCGGCGATCTCGTCGCGCTGCGACACGTACTGCCGCATGGGGTAGGCGAGGGCGACCACCAGCGAGCAGACCACCAGGGCCAGGAAGGCCGCCCGGCCGGTGAGGCGGGAGCGGCGGGCCTGACGGCGGTTCTGCGACCGGTAGACGCGGGCCGCGGTCTGCTCACCGAGCAGCCTCAGCCGGGTCGCGGTGGAGAACCGGTCCCGGTCCTTCGCGGCCATGTCTCCGCCTCCCCATTACGCACGTCCGTCCCCGCACACGGTACGGGACCGAGTGCGGGGACGGACGGAAGCCGGGGCAGTTGCCCCTGCCCGGCTTGTCAGCCCTTGAAGCGCGGGAACGCCGAGCGGCCCGCGTACACCGCGGCGTCGTCGAGGATCTCCTCGATGCGCAGCAGCTGGTTGTACTTGGCGACACGGTCCGAACGGGCCGGGGCGCCGGTCTTGATCTGGCCGCAGTTCACGGCGACCGCGAGGTCGGCGATGGTGACGTCCTCGGTCTCGCCGGAACGGTGCGACATCATGCACTTGAAGCCGTTGCGCTGGGCGAGCTCGACGGCGTCCAGGGTCTCGGTCAGCGAACCGATCTGGTTGACCTTGACGAGCAGGGCGTTGGCGGAGCCCTCCTCGATGCCGCGGGCCAGGCGCTCCGGGTTGGTGACGAAGAGGTCGTCGCCGACGATCTGCACCTTGGCGCCGATCCTGTCGGTGATGACCTTCCAGCCGGCCCAGTCGTCCTCGTACAGCGGGTCCTCGATGGAGACCAGCGGGTACGCGTCGACGAGCTCCTCGTAGTACTCGGTCATCTCGGCGGCCGAGCGGGACTTGCCCTCGAACTCGTACGTGCCGTCCTTGTAGAACTCCGAGGCGGCGACGTCGAGCGCGAGCGCGATGTCCTTGCCCGGGGCGTAGCCGGCCTCCTTGATGGCCTCGACGATGAGGTCGAGGGCGGCGCGGTTGGACTCCAGGTTCGGCGCGAAGCCGCCCTCGTCACCGAGACCGGTGGACAGGCCCTTGGTCTTCAGGACCTTCTTCAGCGTGTGGTAGACCTCAGCGCCCCAGCGCAGGGCCTCGGAGAAGGACTCCGCGCCGATCGGGGCGATCATGAACTCCTGGATGTCCACGTTGGAGTCGGCGTGCGACCCACCGTTGAGGATGTTCATCATCGGGACGGGCAGCAGGTGCGCGTTCGGGCCACCGAGGTAGCGGAACAGCGGCAGGTCCGAGGCCTCGGACGCGGCGTGGGCGACGGCGAGCGAGACGCCGAGGATGGCGTTGGCGCCGAGCGAGCCCTTGTTCTCGGTGGCGTCCAGGTCGAACATCGCCTGGTCGATCAGCCGCTGCTCGGTCGCGTCGTAGCCGACGAGCTCCGGGCCGATCTGCTCGATGACGGCGAGGACTGCCTTCTCGACACCCTTGCCGTGGTAGCGGTTGGGGTCACCGTCGCGAAGCTCAATGGCCTCGAACGCACCGGTGGAGGCTCCGGACGGGACGGCAGCACGGCCGGTGCTGCCGTCGTCGAGGCCAACCTCGACCTCGACCGTGGGGTTGCCCCGGGAGTCGAGGATTTCCCGGGCTACGACGACGTCGATGGACGGCACGAGGCATCTCCTTCTGGGATATGACGCTGGTTGTGCAGGGTCACTTTGGCCTTGCGACAAGAGCCTAACCGGCCCGGCCGTCTCAGTCGGCCGGGCGCCCGTCCCCTGGGACGAAAAAGGACCCAAGGGCAGGCATTAAGGGGCATACGGCCAGAAATTTACTGGCCGGTAACTACAACAGTTGAACAATCAACACAGAAACGCGCGGACCCCGGCCCGGCACGCACGGGGGGAAGATGCGGCCGGACCGGGGCGCTCGGCGAGGAGAGTGCCGACCGCTCCGCGAAGGAGCGGGGTTCTGGACTACTTCGCCAGGTGCAGCTGCTGACCCGGGAAGATCATGTCGGCGTCCTCGACGATGTCCTTGTTCAGCTTGAACAGCTGCTCCCAGCCGCCCTTGACCTTGTGGTCGGCCGCGATCTCGCTCAGGGTGTCACCCGCGACGACCTTGTACTCGCCGTCACCCTTCTTGACCTTCTCGCCGGTCGGGGTGGTGACGGTCTTCTTCGCCTCGGGGGCGGTCGAGCGGTCCGAGCGGTTGGTGGAGGGGGCCTCGCTGCGCTCGGCCTTCTTCGGCTCGGCCTGCTTGGCCGGAGCCGAGCCCTGCTCGGGAGCGGTCTCGGTCTTGCCGGAGCCGGTGTCGACGCCCGGGTCGACACCGTCGTTGCTCAGGTTGCCGGCACCGGCGCAGGACCAGGCGCCCGGTCCCTGCATGTCGAGGAGCTTCTCGGCGACGGCGATCTGCTGGGACTTGGTGGCGAGGTCGGCACGGGCCGCGTACTGCGTACCACCGGCGGCGGCCCAGCTGGACTGCGAGAACTGCAGACCGCCGTAGTAGCCGTTGCCGGTGTTGATGGACCAGTTGCCGCCGGACTCGCACTGGGCGACGGCGTCCCACGTGGAGACGGAGGCGGCGGAGGCGCCGGTCGCACCCATGAGCGGCACGGCGATGGCGGCACCGGTGACACCGGCGAGCGTGGCGATACGGACGGCCTTGGACGGGCGGCGGTGCTTGTTGCCCTTGCTGTTGAGCAGCATCGAGACTTCTCCTCACCGACGCCTACGAGGTGAGCTGTCGGGTTCGGGCCAAGTGAGTTGCCCGGTCGCACGTCCTAGCGCACGACTTCACCCCAAGCCGTTCCCGATGCGTCTTGCGACGATCGGACCCGGCGCTTACCTGGGTCCCCCGCTCCTGCCTACGGCGCTTTACGCGTCTGTTCCCTTCGACCGACGGCAGGATTCGGCGTGACGATCGACGGGGCCCGCGGTGCGAGCGGTTCCGACCGTAAACACACGCAACCCCCACATCAAAGAAAGACATACCGGATAAACAGCCCTTAATTGCATCTGAAAAACATATGTTTGCGCAGGTCGGAACGGATGCGGAGGGACCACCCGGACAAGATGCGTCAGTTCACGCAAAGAGACCCATGTCTCACTTAGTCAAAAGTGGGACATAGGCCTCTTAAGTACCCCGGATTCAGGGTGTTTTCAGCTGTTGATCAGACCGCGCACAGGGCTGTTCTCATCCGGCCTTCACGCCGAGGTCCAGGCTCTGGCCAGGCAGGATGAGGTCCGGGTCGGAGCCGACCTCCGCCTTGTTGGCCTCGTACAGCTCCGTCCAGCCGCCGGGCAGCTCCTGCGCCTGCGCGATCGCCCAGAGGTTGTCGCCGGCGCGGACGGTGTACGTGCCGTCAGCGGCCGGTGTGTCCTTGTCCCGTGCGTCACCGTCACCCCGCGAGGCGTGCCGCCCCGAGTCCCGCTCGCCGCCGCTCTCGTCGGGAGCCGGCGCGCCGCGGTGCTTGCCACCCGTCTCCGAGCCCTCACCTGACCCGTCCGAGGCGTCGCCGGATGGGCCGTTCGCGTCGGTCGAGCCGGACGGCGAGGGCGTGGCGGACGGACTCTTCGAGGTGTCCGACGTACGTTCCTTGCCTGCCGCGTCGTCGGTGGCATCGTCCGAGGGAGCGTCCGTCGCGTCCTCGGAGGCCCCGTCGGACGGCTCCGCGCTCTTCGCCGGGTCGGCACTCTCCGCCGGGTCCGCGCTCTCCGACGGGTCGGCGGACGGCGTGCTGCCCGGGTCGACGCCCGGCAGGGACCCGTCCTCGGCGAGGCCGGAGACGACGGCGCAGCTCGGCCACGCCTTCGGGCCCTGGTCGTCCAGGACCTTCTCCGCCACGGCGATCTGCTGCGAGCGGCTGGCGAGGTCCGCCCGGGGGGCGTACGAGTCGCCGCCGTAGGACTTCCAGACCTCCTGCGAGAACTGCAGGCCGCCGTAGTAGCCGTTGCCGAGGTCGGCACTCCACATGCCACCGCTCTCGCACTCGGCGACCCGGTCCCAGGTCGAGGCGTCGGCGGCGTGCGCGCCGGCCGCGCCGAGCAGGGGGATGGCGATGGCCGAGCCGGTCACACCTGCGGCGACGATGATCGCGGGTGCCTGACGAGGGCGACGGTGTCTGCCGTTCGCGGAGCCCATGGGAATGCCTTCCGTGTGACTGACGAGTGACTGGTGAGTCGAACGGTGAACCTAGCGGGACTCGAACGTGTGTCACAAGTCGATGCAGCGCAGATCACGTGAAAGTCACAGAGTTGACAGAGTGTCACTTTCCTTTTAAACCCGTTCGGGAGTGAACTCCACCGGAAGTGTGCGCAGTCCGCGCATAATGAGCCCGCCACGCCAGCGCAAATCGGCAGGTTCCACCGCAAGCCGCAGATCCGGAAGGCGTTTCAGCAGCGTGGCGAGCGCCGCCTGCCCCTCGAGGCGGGCGAGCGGTGCTCCCAGACAGTAATGGATGCCGTGCCCGTAACCGAGGTGCTGGTTGTCACGCCGGGCGAGGTCCAACGTGTCCGGTCCGTCGAAGCGCCCGGGGTCCCGGTCGGCCGCCGCCAGCACCACGAGCACGGGGTCCCCCTCGGCGACCCGCTGCCCGCCGATCGTCAGCGCCTCGGTGGCGAACCGCCAGGTCGCGAGCTCCACCGGACCGTCGTACCTGAGCAGTTCCTCGACGGCGGTGGCCAGCAGATCCGTCTCCCCCGCCGCCAGGGACCGCTGGAGCCGCTCGCGCTGCTCCGGATGGTTCAGCAGGGTGTGGACGCCGTTGCCGATCAGGTTGACCGTCGTCTCGAAGCCGGCGAACAGGAGGATGAAGGCCATCGCGGCGGCCTCGTTCTCCGTGAGGTGCTCGCCGTCGTCACTCGCCCGGATCAGCCCCGAGATCAGGTCGTCCCCGGGGTTCTCGCGCTTGCGGTGGATCAGTTCGAGGAGATAGCCGCGCATCTTCTTCACGGAACGGGCCACCCCGCCGCGCGGTCCGCCGCCGTGCCGGATCATCATCCCCGCCCAGTCCCGGAAGTCGTCCTGGTCCTCGCGGGGGACACCGAGCAGGTCGCAGATCGCGTAGATGGGCAGCGGGAAGGCGAACTCGTGGATGAGGTCGGCCGTCCCCTTCTCGGCGAAGGAGTCGATGAGGCGGTCCGTCAGCTCCTGCACGCGCGGCGTGAACTCCGCGATGCGCCGGGGCGTGAACGCCTTCGACACCAGGCGTCGCAGCCGGGTGTGGTCGGGCGGGTCGATGTTCAGCAGATGCGTCATCAGCTCCGCCTTGCGCTCACCCGGAATGCCCGTGCGGCCCTTGGCGTGCGCCGGACCGGCGTGGTGCGCCGGGTTCTTGGAGAGCCTGTTGTCGGCCAGGGCCTGCCTGGCGTCCGCGTAACGGGTGACGAGCCAGGCCTCGACGCCGCTGGGCAGCGTGGTGCGGTGCACGGGGCTGTGCTCGCGCAGCCAGGCGTAGGCGGGGTACGGGTCGGTGGCGAACTCCCAGGTGAAGAGTTCGGGCGCGGGGCCGGGCGGAACGGCATCGGCGGCCGCTCCGTGGGCGGGGCAGCCCGCGGGTGCGCCGGAGGCCGGTACGGGGCCGTCGGCGGCGGGTCCGGGAGTGGCGGGAGGGGTGTCGGCGGGGCTGTCGTTCACCCCCCGACGTTAGCCGTCGGCGTCCGGCGCACCGCCCGCTGCCCTCGGATGCGCCACCCATCGCCGCGGGGCGGGCTAGCCGTTGCCCTCCGCCGCCCTGATGGCGTCCCGGTAGGCGCGGCCCGCGGCCCGCAGGGCGGCCTCCGGGTCGGTGCCGTCCTCCTGGGCCTGTACGGCCAGGGCGAGGAGCCGGTAGCCGATGTCGTCGCCCTCGGGGAGCGGTACGTCGAGTCCGGCGGTGCGGACCCGGCCTGCGAGCTTCGACGCGAGGGCCAGGGCGGGCTGGCCGAGCGGTACCCCGTCGGTGACCGAGTCGCGCTGCTTCTCGATCGCCTTGGTGCGCAGCCAGTGCGCGTGGACGTCCTCGGGGGTCTCGGCGCTCTCGTCGCCGAAGACGTGCGGGTGGCGGTGGATCAGCTTCTCGACGAGCGTGGCGGCTACGTCGTCCACCGAGAACGGCTCGTCCCCGCTTCCCGGAACGCCTTCCTCGGCGATGCGTGCGTGGAAGACGACCTGGAGCAGTACGTCGCCGAGCTCCTCGCGCAGTTCCGTGCGGCTGCCGTCCTCGATCGCCTCGACCAGTTCGTACGCCTCCTCGATGGCGTACTTGGCGAGGCCCTCGTGGGTCTTCTGCGAGGTCCAGGGGCACTCGACGCGGATCCGGTCCATGACCTGCACCAGGTCCAGGAGGCGGGCGCCCGGCAGGTCGTACGAACCGGGCAGCAGCTCCAGGTCCGGCATCTGCACCCGGCCCGAACCCGCCAGCCGGGCCAGTTGGTCGGTCAGCGGCCGCTCGCCCTCGCCGCCGCTGACCACGACCACGGTCCGTCCCCCGGCGCAGGTGTCGAGGAGCTCCTGCGCGTGGGGGACGACGGTCTCGACGGTGATGCCCGCCTCGCGCAGGTAGGGCAGCTGGGGCTGGTCCGGCTCGGCGCAGAGCACCAGGTCGGCGGCGTGCAGCGTCTGCCAGGCGGGCCAGGACAGCAGTCCGGGCGCGACCCGGTGGCTGGCGGTGAGCAGGACGATGCGGCCGGGGTCTTCAGCGTTCACGCTGCGAATCTACCCGGCCGCCGGAGCGGGCTCAGGCCCCGGCCTCCGCGGTGGACTGCTCCGGCTTGGTGACCTGGTTGAGCCAGGGGGCCTTGTAGTCACCGAGCTGGATCTTCTTGTTGTCCCAGCTGCCGTAGCGCGGGTTGACATCGACCTTCAACGCCTTGGAGGCCTTCGTCAGCGCGTCACCGAGGATCTTCGTACCGGCCGGCGTCGAGGGGTCGGCACCGAGCGCCTGGGAGAGCTTGGTCAGCTGGATCTGCTCGCGCAGGAAGGCGTCGATCTGGCCCGGGGAGATCCAGCGCTCCTGGAGCACCGCGGCGCGCAGCCCCTTCTCCCCCTTGTACTGGGTGACGGCCGACTGCCGCATCTGCTGGATCTCGGCGCGGTTGACGGTCACCCCGGCATCGGCCGACGCGCGGTCCAGGACCCGGTCCAGGATGATCCCGTGCAGCTTGGCGCGGACGAGCTGACCGGACCGGTCGGCGCCCTGGGCGGGCTGGGCGGAGCTGTCCTGCGCATCGCGCACGTCCGCCACCTGGGCCTGCACGGTGGACACCGCGATCCGGTTCCCGCCCACGACGGCGGCGGCGCCGGGGTGGGCCTGGTTGCCGCAGGCGGCGAGGAGCGGCGCTGCGACGAGCAGTGCGGCTGAGACGGTGAGCGCGGTGCGACGGCGGCGGTGCAAAGGAGCCTCCCGAGGAGATTGTGCGGCGGTGCACAAGGCCTTGCGGTGATCGATGTTAGGCAGTGGAGCTGATCCGGGCCACTGATTCGACCAACGATTCGGAAGGAGTTGGGGATGTGGGCTCCCGGAAGGCCGGATCAGCGCACCGGCAGGGAGGTCTTGGGAGGTGTGTCGGGCCGCAGCATGATCGTGCGCGAGACCACGAAGGTGATCGGGATCGCGGCGGCCGCCGCGATCAGCGGGGCGTAGCGGTTGCTGAGTCCGGCCAGGTCAACCAGCAGGTAGACACCGCCGGTGGTGATGACGAAGTTGGCGGCGTTGGTGAGCGGGAAGAGCAGGAACTTCCGCCAGGTCGGGCGGGTGCGGTAGGTGAACCAGGAGTTGAGGAAGAAGGATCCGGTCATGCTGAGGACGAAGGCCAGCACGTGTGCCGCTATGTAGGGAAGCCGGTGCAGCAGGACGAGGTAGCAGCCGTAGTACGTGCCGGTGTTCACGACGCCGACGAGGGCGAAGCGGGCCATCTGCGCCTTGACCGTGGAGTGCGTCTCGACCGTCACCTGTGTCTTGACCGTCATCGGCGTACGGGCTCCAGGGTCTCCGGCTCCGGTGCCGTCCCGCGCGACCGGGTGTTGGTGTCCTTGACCAGGTAGTGCGGGCGGCGCTTCACCTCGTAGTAGATCCTTCCGACGTACTCCCCGACCACTCCGACCATCACCATCTGGACCCCGGCGAGTGCCGTGACCACGACGAGGAGCGTGACGTATCCGGGGGTGTCGACGCCCTTCACCAGGGCGACGCCGACGATCCAGGCGGCGTAGGCGAAGGCGAGGGAGAGCAGCAGCAGGCCGAGGTAGAGCGCGGCGCGCAGCGGCTTGTTGTTGAAGGAGAGGAGTCCGTCGAGGCCGTAGTTCAGCAGCTTTCCGAAGGTCCAGGCGGACCGCCCCTGTTCACGGACGGCGTTCTCGTAGCTGAACGTCGTGGTGGGGAATCCGACCCAGGCGAAGAGGCCCTTGGAGAACCGGTTGTATTCGGTGAGTTCGAGTACGGCGTCGGCCGCGCGGCGGGACAGCAGCCGGAAGTCGCCAACGCCGTCGACGAGTTCGACGTCGACCAGGTGGTTGATCAGCCAGTAGTAGGCCCGTGCGGTGAGTGTCCGGGTGACGCGGTCCCCGGTGCGGGTGCGCCGGGCGATCACCTGGTCGTAGCCGTTGGCGTGCTCCTCGAGCATGCGGCCGACGAGCTCCGGCGGGTGCTGGAGGTCGGCGTCCATGATGACGACGGCGTCGCCGTCGGCGTGCTGGAGGCCGGCCAGCATGGCGGCCTCCTTGCCGAAGTTGCGGCTGAAGGAGACATAGCGGGCCCGCGGGTCGGCGGCTGCCAGCTCCCGGAGGATCGGCAGGGTCCGGTCCGCGCTCCCGTCGTCGACGTACACGAGCTCGAATTCATGGCCCAGCAGGGCCATCTCGTCCGTCACGCGTTCATGGAAGCGACGGAGTATCTCTTCCTCGTTGAAACAGGGCACCACCAGCGAGATCAGCACGCATGTACATCAGCTGGTCAATATGTCGGGAACGGATTTCGCGTGTGTCCACCGGGCGGCCATTGGGTGAACTGGCCCGGGACCAGCGGCCGCCCGGCGTTATGTCCTTGTTCGCCGGCCCTCTAGAGCCGCTTGGCGCTGCGCAGGGTCGCCGCGTAGTAGCCGTTGCCGTCGAGGCGTGAGGTGCCGCCCTTGTCACCGATGGTCGGCCCGTTCACTTCCTCCCGGCTGGAGACGAAGATCAGGTGGCCGTCCGAGTCGTGGCCCATGTACATGCCCACGTGGTCCAGCCGCTGTCCGGTGCGCTGGTCGAGCTTGAAGAAGACCAGGTCGCCCGGTTGCAGGACGTCGATCGAGGTGGGCCGGTCAGCGGACGTGATGCCCTTGAGCGGGATCACGTCGGCGCCGAGCTTGGAGCGGGCGATGCCGTTGGCGGTGCGGGGCAGTCCGTCGCCCTGGCCGTCGAGGGGTGCGAGCGGGTAGCGGGCCCGGTAGCCGAAGATCGTCCGCATGAAGCCCGAGCAGTCGATGGAGCGGTAGCGGATCTTCTGGGGCTGGCGGGTGACGCCGTTGCGGAAGGTGTACGGGATGCCCAGGTAGTCGAAGAAGTCCGACTCCTCCAGGCGCAGGTCGTTGCCCTCGCTGCCGTCCGGATTGATGGGGCCGAACTGGGCGTCACCGGCGTAGGAGACGCCCTCGTCGTCCTTCTTGACCGGTGCCCCTTCGACGTACTGGAAGGCGTAGGCGAAGAGGTCGTCCTCCTCGCTGCCGAAGTAGGTCTTGAACCAGTCCTTGAACCACTGCTGCTTCTCGGCGCCCTTCTTCCACTTCTCCGGCATCAGCCGCACCCAGTTGTCGGTGATGACCCGGGACTTGGTGTTGGTGGGTTCGGCGAAGGTCCGGGAGGGACCGGTGAGGGTGGCGGTGCGGGCGTGGTCGGTGAAGGTGGCGACGACCTTGCCGCCGGCGTCGCGCAGGACGGAGCGGGCGGGCGCGTTCAGCCGTTCCCAGGTCTGCGTACCGGACTTCAGCGTGGCTCCGGCCGGCTTGTCCGTGATGGCCTGGACTGCGGGCGCCTTGGCCTGTTCGTCCTTGCGGAGTTCGACCGTGAAGTACGCGCTGGCGGCGAGCAGCGCGACCACGGTGACGCCGTGCAGGATCTGACGGGGCCGCTTGGACTGCTTGGTACGGGGAGCGGTCATGAGATCACCTCAGGCAGACGGAAGGGCGCCGAGCAGGATGCCGGCGGTGAGGACGACGTAGGCGAGCAGCGAGACCGAGCCGGTGGCCAGCAGTGTCGCGCCCTTCGGCTGGCGGACCAGCTGGTAGGCGATGAGGCCCGGGACGATGAAGCCGAGGGTCTGATTGGCGTACATCAGCGGGAACTCCACCTGGAGCACGATCATCACCGTCGCCTGGAGGATGACCCCGGTCAGCACCACCGCGGAGAAGAGCCGCTTCCCGTAGAGGATGACGACCTTCTGGAGCAGCAGCACGGAGACGTACGTGAGGACGGTGACGCCGACCACCATGGCGGCGCGCTGGAGGTCCTCGACGAGGGTCAGTGCCAGCCAGCCGGGGGTGATCATGCCGCCGGGTGAGAGGTTGGTCGTCAGATAGCAGACCAGGGAGAACATCAGGCCGAGCGCGATGCCGATGGCGGCGATCTCGGGCGTCAGGACGGTGGGGATCAACGGGGGTCTCCTGCGCTGTTCTGCCGGCTCTGCTGGTAGGTGTCCTGCGAGGGGTACGGGGTCTGTTGCGGGTCGTCGTACTGCGGGGCGTGCTGCCCGTCCTGATACGTCTGCACGGGCGGCTGGTGGTCCGGCGGCCGGTGGTCCGGGCGCAGCGCGGGCTCGAACATGCCGCGCGGCCGGTTCTTCGTCCGCGGCTGTCCCTGCGCGTCAGTTCCCGGCTGTCCCTGCACGTTCGTTCCCGGCTGTCCCTGCGCGCTCGTCCGCGGCTGTCCCTGCGCGGGCACGTGTTCCGGCGGCTGTGCGTGCGCCTGTGCCTGGAGCGTGGGGTGCGGCTGGTAGCGGGTCTCGTACGCCTCCGGGTAGGGCGCGTACGGGTCGAGGTGCGGCCGGTACTGCTGGAGCGCCAGCGTCTCGTCGTGCCGGACGTCGTGCGGGTCCTGCTGCTCGCGCGGGGTCTCTTCGGGCCGGGCGTCCGGCGTCTCCCGGGGCGACTCGAGGGGCACGTCGTCCGGCGTCTCGTCCGGCGTCTCGTCGGGCGGGAGCTCGCTGAGGTGCTCCAGGAGCAGTTCGCCCTGGCCGTGGATGTTGCCGATGGCGATCAGGGAGGAGTCGGCGCCGAGGCCGCCGAGCAGCTCGCGCATGAACTCCTCCGGATCGCGCCGGTCGCCGCCCAGGTCCACCGCACGGTCGCGCCACTCGGCGGGGATCGCGTCGATGGCGCTCTTGGCGGGGTGGCCGATGACGAAGACCTTCTCGGGCTGGAGATCGGGGATGATCTCGCCCATCTGGCCGTTGCGCTCGACGCGGTCGGGGCGGCAGTTGATGACGACGTTGAGCGGGCGGTGGACGGCGCCCAGGTCGAGCAGCTGGTTCACGTTCATCAGCGTCGACTCGGGGTCGTTGGCCGCGAAGACGTTCGCGAACCGCAGCTTCTTGCCGTCCGGCGTCACATACCGCTCGACGGAGAGGACTCCCGGGTCCGGCGGGGCGTCGTACATCCCCTTCAGCGCGGTCTCCCGCTCCACGCCGAGCAGCTCGGCGACCTTCAGCGCGATGGCCACGTTCTCCTTGAACGTGAACCAGCTGAAGCCGCGCAGCTCCGCGTCGCTCACGGTCTCGGGGTCGGCGTAGATGAGCTCGCAGTCGCGGGCGTCGGCCTCCTCCTGGAGGATCGCGAACCGGTCGACCTCGGCGGTCACGCAGATGCCGCCCTCCGGCATGGAGCGGCAGAGCGAGCGCGCCACGTCGTCGAGGGTCGGGCCCATCTCGGCCAGATGGTCCTCGCGCACGTTGCAGAGCACGCCGATCGTGGAGCGGATCAGCTTGGACTGGTTGATCTCCTGGAGCGCCGGCATCACCGCCATGCACTCGATGACCAGGGCCTGCGGGTCGTAGGAGGCGGCGCGGCGCACGATGCCGATCTGCTCGACGACGTTGGCCAGGCCGAACTTGCGGTAGACGGGCTCCTCGGTGGCGTCCGGGTGGATGAACCGGGCCGCCGTACCTGTGGTCTTGGCGACGGTCACCAGGTCGCCGCCACGCAGTGCGCCCGCGCAGAGCCGGGTGATGGAGGACTTACCGCGGATGCCGTTCACCAGGACCCGGGCGGGTATTCGCTCCAGGTTGATGAAGTGGCGTCGCTGCTCGACGATGCCCGCTATGAGCAGGATCGCGCAGCACACCACCAGCACGGTGTAAAGGAACAGCACGGCCGGTCAGGTCCTTTCGGCGTAGGTCGTGGGCGCCGTCGGCGCGGGCTCGCGCTTCTGCTGCGCCGGGAGCTGCTGGCGTATCAGCTCCAGGGAGCGGGTGACGGCGCCGACCTCGTCGTGGTGGCGCGGATAGAGGACGGTGCGCCGGTCGCCGCCGGCGAGCGCCTCGGCCTGGTCGGCGAGGGCGCGCAGCGGGCGTACGACGACGATGTGCAGCCAGCCCAGGCAGGCGGCGGCCGCGGCCATCCCCAGCAGCCCGGCGAGCACGGTGAGGTTCTGCCTGCGGTACTCGGGGATGGCGAGGGAGGCGGCGGGCTGCTGACTGACCACGGTCCAGCCGAGGTTCTTCGCCGCCCCGCCGCCGACGAAGGGCGCGGCCGCCGCGATCTGCACCTTGCCGCCGTCGCGGTACAGGATGCCGCTGGGGTGCGTGCTCGTACCGGTCTTCTGGTTGGTGCCGGCGACGAGTGTCCGCAGCCGTTCGCCGGGCAGTTCCTGGAAGGCGCGGTAGCCGGTGCTGCCGCCGATGATCCGCTGCTTCGAGTCGACGACGTAGACCTGGCCGAGGCCGGGCCGCTTGAGCAGGGCGTTGACGAACTCGATGCGGAACTCGCCCACGACGGTGGCGCCGTCGCGTCCGGGTATCTGTGCCTGGCCGACGACGACGGGCTTCTTGCCTGAGTCGTTGAGTACCCGGATCAGCTGGCCGGTGGATGCCTTGCCGGCGGGCTCGTGCGGGGTGTCCCCGGCGTGCGCGACGACCTTTCCGGAGGAGTCGACGACGTACAGCGACTGGTAGCGGTCGTGTTCCTGGCGGGTGCGTTCCAGGACGGTGCGCATTTCGGCGGGCGGGGTGCCGGAGCCGATCAGGGTGGCCACGGACAGCAGGTCGGCCTGGCCTTCGTTGAGGGCCCGGCGCACCCGGTCGGTGAGGGTGTCGGTGCGCTCGCGCTGGTCGTTGACCAACTGCTGCGGTACGACGGCGGTGGCGTCGGCCCGGTTGAGGAGCAGCAGCATCGGGGCGCACCAGGCGAGTACCAGTACCCCGCAGACGACGATCAGTCCGCGGCTGCCGAACCGGCCGCGGCGGGGCGGGTCGGCGGACTGGGCCTCGCCGCGGAGCTGGCGGCGCAGCCGTTCCAGGGACCTTCCGATCCGGGCGGTTTCACCGTACGAGGGGACGCTGACGGGTCGGGCGAGGTCGCCGCGGGTCAGCCGTCGGCTCTCCAGGAAGAGCCGGATCAGCGGCCGTTGGGCGGTGCCAAGGAGCAGTGCGACGGCGAGTGCGCCGACGACGACCAGGGAGCCCGCGGCCACCAGGCCGAAGAACGGGCCGGCGGCGGAGGCGGGGTTCTCGGACACCGGGACCATGGCGATGACGCTGAGCCCGAGTCCGGTGGCGACGGTGGGTTCACCGGGCTGGGGACCGGCGAGCGACGCGTAGCCGGCGACGTTGCGGTCGCCGGAGTGCACGCTGCCGAGGAGGCTGCCGCTGACGCCCGGGAAGCCGCCGGCGCCCGGCTCCTTGGCGGAGACGGGGTGCTGCCGGACCTTGACCGACGCGGTCTTCGCGAAGCTCTTCAGCTGCTTGCCGGCTCGTTCGGCTTCGGCGCGCTGGGTGGCGGTGGTCAGCTGCTCGGGCTGCGGGATGCCGTCGCTGGAGAGGATGTCGGCGTCCGCGTCGATGACGGCGATGGAGCGGAACTGGCCCAGGCTGATGCCGGGGAACCGCAGGTTGCTGGAGGCGACCAGGAGCTGCTGCGGGGTGCCCGGCCAGGAGAGCAGTGCGAAGGAGAGCAGCCGGGTCTCGCCGTTGGCCAGCTTCACCATGCGGGGGCCGAGTGCGTCCTTGCCGCTGAGTGCGGCGGTGTCGATCGCGGTGAGGGGCACGTTCTCGCCACGGGCGGCGAGCAGTTTGCCGGAGGAGATCTCGACGACCGCGGTGCCAGTCCACTTCTGGTAGACGCTGCTGATCTTGTCGAGCACGGCGTCGGGTGAGACCGGGTCCGCGGCGTTGAACAGGCCGGCGGTCCGCCCGATGTCGGTGAAGCTCTCGTCGATGGAGGCACGGAGCGCGATGGCGCCGTCCTCGGCGAACTGCTGCTGTGAGGTCAGTACCGCCTCGGGCACCCGGTCCTGGGCCGTGCGGCCCAGGCCGAGCGCGGTGATGGCCGCCAGCGCGAGCAGCAGGGCCGAGAGGACCGCGATCGGCGGTCGTATACCACCCAGCAGCGACATGTCGGCCCGGCGGCGGACCTTGCGTCGCCGCTTCACAGGCGAGGCGGCCATGGTGCATCCATTCTGAGCATTTCGCGTTTTTCCAACACTTCCGGCACTGCAGGAGCTGTCCACACCGCAGGACCTTCCGCGGCTTCTGCGTTTTCAGGATCTTTCGGCCTTCAGTGCGTCCTGACGCCACCTGAAGAATCGAACGTCTTCACGGAAGATCAGGACGAGTGCGAAATCCGAACGGTTGTAGCGAACCGGGCAGTTGTGACGCAGGCCACTACCGCCGGACGGCCAGGGCAGCCGGGTGAAACCGCCCGGACACATCGTGTGCCCGGCCGCCCCCGCCGTCCGACGTCAGCCGGGCGGATTCTCCAGCGGTTCGAGTCCGTCCTGCGCCGCCCCGCGGTTCAGCATCGTGCCCTTGGTGCGCTCGAACGCCAGCTGGTAGCGGGCCCGTTCCTCGGAGGTCAGCTCCTTGTCGTCACGCAGCGCCGCGGCCACATCGATCAGCCGGTGGTCCTGCACCGCGTCGGAGGACGCCGGGTGCGTCGCGTCCACCTCGGGCGGGATCGAGACGAGCGTCGGCACGTACCGCGCCCGCACGTCCCACGACCCGCCGCGCTTGCTGAACTCGAACCAGCCGATGACGCCTTCCTCGGTCAGTCCGGTCGGCACCTCGTGCCGGGCGACCTGATTGCCCAGTCCGTACGCGATCCAGGTCCCGTCGATCTTCTCCATCGGCTGCACGACGTGGGCGTGATGGCCGATGACCAGGTTGATGCCGGTCTCCCGGGCGATCCTGCGCGCCAGCTTGATCTGCCCCGTGCTCGGCTCGGGGTGGTGCTCGCGCCCCCAGTGGATGCTCAGGATGACCACGTCGGCACCGGCCGCGCGGGCCCGCTGCTCGGCGTCCTTGATCTTGCCGAGGTCGTTCTGGTTGACGATCCACGGCGTGCTCGCCGGGACCTCGCGTCCGTTGAAGCCGAAGGCGTACGAGAGCTGCGCCACCTTGACGCCCTTGACGTCCATGATGAGCGGCTTGTCCGCCTCGGCCTTGTCGCGCGCCGAACCGGTGTGCTTCAGCCCGGCCGCGTCCAGCGCGTCGAGGGTGCGCTTCACTCCGGGCAGGCCGTGGTCGAGGGTGTGGTTCGACGCCGTCGAGCAGGTGTCGTAACCGACCTGCTTGGCCGCGGTGGTGATCTCCGGCGGCACCAGGAAGTCCGGGAAGCTGCGGAACGGTCCGTTCTTCTTGCCCACCACCGGCTCGAAGTGGCAGATCGCCAGGTCCGCACGGGAGATGACGGGCTTCACCCCGGCCATGAGCCGGTAGAAGTCGAGCCCCTTCTTCCCCTCGGCCTTCGCGTCCTTGCGGGCCTGGTCGATCAGCGGCGTGTGGATCAGGATGTCACCGGCCGCGGCGACGGTGAACGACGTCCCGCCGCCCTTGGCGGAACCGCTCCCGCCGGATCCGGCATCACTGCCCATGAGGGAACAGCCCGTGGCAGCCAGCGCGAGGAGCCCGGCCAGGGCAGCGCGAAAGGTGAAGGGAACATAAGGACGTCGGGTCACCCATGTATTTTTACTTCAATATGACGAGCAAACGGGCCAAAAATTCGGCGATCTCTGCAACATTGCTGGTCACAGCTGTCGTAGCGGCTGTTGTGGTGCTCGTCACCCCCTCCGGAGGGGGAGGTTCCGACGGGGCCCGGCCGCAGCGTGCCCGGCCCCACGACGGCGTCGACCTGGCGGCCCGGATCGACGACTACACCCGGGGCACGATCCGGGCCAGCACCTTCCACCCGCCGACGGCCCTGGACCGCCGCACCATCGCCGACGGAGTCGGGCTCTACCTCGACGGCCACCGCAAGGACGCCGCGCAGCGTCTGGCCGAGGTCGATTTCGGGGTCAGCACCTTCACTGACACGGCCACCGGCCGGCGCTTCGCCGAGATCGCCGACCGGGCCCCGGAATCCGCCCGTGGCTGGGGCCGCGTGTACATCGACCTGTCCGCCCCGTCCGCGACCTGGTCCGTCCAGGTCCCGCACCCCGTCGCCGACGCCGACAGCGAGAAGCTGGGCGTGGGCGCCTGGCGGGCCACGCCGGGCGGGGTCATGGTGCTGGCGGGCGCGAACCGCAGGGCGGGCGAGGGCGACGCGGCCGACGTCGCACACCGCAGGGACACCGTCTTCCACGCGGTCTGCGCCGAACTGATCACCCACCAGCTGCCCGGCATCCAGCTCCACGGCTACGCCGACTCCACCGAACCGGACTACGACGTGATCGTCTCCACCGGCAGGGGCGACCACGGCCGTGCCTGGGGCGAGGGACTGTCGGCGGCACTGGAGCGTGAGGGCTTCGACGTCTGCCGGGTCTGGATACGCCGCTGCTCCCTGGAGGGCCGCACGAACGTCCAGGGCCGCGCAGCGGCAGCAGCCGGACTCCCCTTCCTGCACGTCGAGTTCAGCCGCACGGTCCGGTCGTCCCCGACCCGGATCGCCCGCGCGGTGACGGCGATCCGGGGGGCGGCCCAATACAGCGCGCAGAGCCTGCGGCCCGCGCCGGTCGGGGGGTAGCGGGTGCGGCCTCGGGCCGACACCGCCGTGCCGCGGGGTGCTTGCCGCGACCAGGCGGAACGCCTGCCGGAACGGAGTCGAGGATGCTCCACTGCGCGCTGGAGTCGATGGCTTCACGAGCCCCGGCAAGGCTCTGCCTGAATCCTCGGTGATCATCAGACCCCGGATGCGGGCGGCCCGCCGGACGGGCCCGCCCGCGTCGCCCCTCGCGCGGTCAGCCGCCGCACAGCTCCAGCATGACCTTCTTGTCCGCTGTCGTGACCGGGAGTTCGTACTTCAGCGAGACCTGGGCGAACCGCAGCGCGTACGAGCACCGGACCGGCTTGTACGGGGGCAGCCAGGACGCGGGGCCGGAGTCCCGCTTGGCGTTGTTCGCCGGGCCGTCCACCGGGATGAGGTTGAGCGGGTCGTTGGCGATCTGCTGCCGCTTGGCCTCGTTCCAGCGGGCCGCGCCCATCTGCCAGTCGTACGACAACGGCATGACGTGGTCGATCTGCACCTTGGTGGCCTGCTTCTTGCGCCACTCGATGGATTCGCCGGTGTACGGGTCCTTCAGCGTCATGGCGACGACCACGCAGTCGGAACCCGACCGCAGCTCGACCTTCTGCCCGTCCCTGGCCAGCAGGTCGTTGCGGGTTATCTGCAGCTCCTTCATCGATGCGATGCACATGAGGCACAGTCGTAACCCATTCCTGTCCCTCGCCGTTAACGGTCATGCCGTGAGGCACATGAGCGACATCGGAGACAGGAAACAGATCCATGACGTTATGCACAGAGAAGGCCGTCTCGCCCACCACTGGCGAGACCACCTGGCTCCTGGTCGATGAGGAGACGTACACACCTCACCCCGAAGCCCGTGAGTTCTCCCTGTATCTGCGCGGAGCCGGGCGGTCACCGCAGACACAACGCGCGTACATCCCCAGAATCGGCCGCTTCCTCAATTGGTGCGCAGAGCGGGGCACCGACTGGAGGGCCGTTCGGCTCGGGGACATGAGTCTCTTCAAGTTCCACATCGAACGGACACCGACCCAGTACGGACGGCTTCCGTCCGGCAAGACCGTCAACGCCGCGCTCACGGCGGTGTGTGAGTTCCTGCGCTTCTGCGCCGTCCAGGGGCACGTGGATCACGAAGTCGCCGCGCGTCTCAGCGAGCCGCGCTTCCTCGCCCACGCCCCGGCCGGCTTCGATCCCGGCGAGGGCGGCCAGCACCTGATGGTCAAAGCCCGCGCCCTGAAGGCGCCGGAGATCGAGCGGGCACCACAGACGCTTACTGCCGTCCAGACGGAGCAGGTCATCGGTGCCGCTCGCACCGCGCGTGACCGGCTGCTGCTGACAATCCTGGTGGAAGCAGGCCTCCGCATCGGGGAAGCCCTCGGACTGCGGCGCGAAGACATGCATCTGCTCCCCGACTCCACTCACCTCGGCTGCCGGACCGGTGGCGCACACCTGCACGTCAGGCCACGACAGGACAACGTCAACGGGGCACGGGCCAAAGCCGGGCGCCCTCGCATGGTTCCGCTGACGCCTGAAGTGGTGCATCGGTATCGCGATCACCTCGCCGAGCGTGAACAGGCGGCCGGCTCCGCCGACTGTGACTACGTTTTCGTCAACCTCGTCGGCGTCCACGCGGGACGCCCCCTGTCGTACTCCAACGCCAAGCAAGTGGTCGAACGGATCGGGAGGCGCTGCGGTCTGACCGCCCGGCCGCACATGATGCGGCACACTGCCGCCACCCGCTGGATCCGCAACGGGGTCGCTCCGGACGTCGTGCAGACACTCCTGGGCCATGCCTCGTCGGCGAGCACAGCCGTGTACGTGCACGCCCAGGACGAGGATCTCCGCGCGGTCGTCGCAGCCGTCGACAGTCTCGCCTCGGAGCTGCTGCGATGACCATTGCACCTCTCCGATCGGCTGTCGTTGCCTCCGTCTCCGTCGAACCGGAGTGGCCGTCATGGCTCGCGGCGCGCCTCCCGTCGGGCTGGCGGGCAGATGAGTGGGACCCCGTTCAGGCACTGTTCACTGCCGATCCTGGTAATCCGACAACAAGCGTGTTCGTCTGCTCCGTGGCCTCCTGTACCACCCATGTGGCAAGCAACGGCTCCCGCTGCGACGCCTGCCGGAAAGCCCGATACCTCCTGGGGAACCCTGCGGACTTCGACACCACGCACACACCGGATCCGTCTCGCCGCAGGCCCAACGCCTCCGCGAACGGGGCCATGCCCGGCGTCTCCCAGTTCTCGCTCGCGGGTGTGAACCCCGCGGTCCGCCAGGAGCTCTTGTACGGGCTCAAGCAGCGCGACGACGCCGGGATCAACCTGGTCCCCCAGCGGGTACGCCGCATTGTGGCCGGCCTCCCCGCCGGACTCGGCTCGCTCCTCCACCTGGACGCCTCCTTCTCCTCCGGGCTTCCAGCTGCGGCCTCCGGCGTCCTGAACGGGGTTCTCCAGCACGTCCGTCGCGCACGCGTCGAGTTCGAGGGCACCGATCCGACCTCGGGCGACGTATGGGAGTGCGCTCTGATCGGGCTGACGGCAGGGCGTGGTCGCAAGTACACCGCTGTCCATGGCGACATCAACTTCCGACCGGTACGGCAGCGTTGGCTGCGGGAGCTGGTCAAGGAGTACGGCCGCACGGCACGCCCCAACGTCATGGACCTACGGCAGACCGTCTACGCGGCGACCATCGCGTCCTCCGCACTGGCAGGCCGCCCCCACGGGGATGATCCGGGGCTCCTCGCCATGGCCGACATGAATGCCGTAGTGGACCTGTTCCGGATCACCAAGCGTCCCGAGGACGGTCACGACTACTCCACCAGCCACCGCAGAGCCCTGCTCCGCCACTGGCGCACGTTCCTGGACTACGCCCGTCAGGCCGGGATGATGGACCACGTGCCCGGCGGGTTCGCGCTCAACCCCCGCTTCCACAGCATCGCCGCCGTGGAAGTGACCGAAGACGATCTCGGCCGTGCGATCCCCGAGCACGTCATCGCCCAGCTCGACGCGCACCTCGGTCTGCTGGGCACCTCGACGGAGTACGCGAGCGGCGGCTGGGCGGCCGCCGACTTCGCGCGGATGTACCAGGTGGTCTACGTGGTCCTCCGGGACACCGGCCGCCGTCCGGGCGAAGTCACCAGCCTGCGCCGCGACTGCCTGGAGCGGGTCGACGGCAAACCGACGCTGATCTACGACAACCACAAGCGGCGACGCCACGGCCGTCGGCTGCCGATCTCGGAGAGCACCGCCCAGCTGATCGAAACCTGGCAGAAGGAGCTCGATGCGCTACCGGCCGTGCCGGCCTGCGCCCAGTGGCTGTTTCCCTCGCCGGGACAGCGCAACCGTCCGCGCCGCGGGCATCTGAAGGCCGCGCAGTTCTGCAACCGGATCTTCCGCGACTGGGTCGACGAGCTGATCCCAAACCTCTTGGACGACCGGCTCGACGAGGACGGGGCCCCGCTCGCCTACGACCGCACCGAGGTCGTCCCCTACGGCTTCCGACACTCGTACGCCCAGCGCCATGCGGACGCGGGCACTCCCCCCGACGTCCTGCGGGAACTCATGGACCACCGTTCGCTGGACGTCACCATGGGCTACTACAAGGTTTCCCTCAACCGAAAGCAGGAGGCCGTGCGCACGGTCGCGGCGCTCGCCGTCGACCGGCACGGAGCAACCCGCGGGTTCAGCGACCCCCTCGCCTACGAGGTGGAAAGTGTTGGGGTTCCCTATGGCGGCTGCACCGAGCCGAGCAACGTCAAGGCCGGCGGTGGGCACTGCCGCATCCGCTTCCAGTGCGCCGGGTGCGACTTCTACCGGCCCGATCCCTCCTACCTCCCCGCCCTGGAACAGCAGGTCGCGGACCTGCGGGCCGACAAGGAAGCCGCCCTCGCGATGGAAGCCGCCGACTGGGTCGTACGCAATCTCGATGACCAGATCCGCGCCTACTCGAAGTCGGCCGACGAGATGCGGCGAAAACTCGACGCGCTGCCCGCCGAGGAGCGGGCCGCCGTCGAATCCGCCTCACGCGAGCTGCGCAAGGCACGTTCGGCAGCGGCCTTCATCCCTCTGCAGGCACTGACGACACGGAGCTCCGAATGAGAATCCCTGCTACTTCCGGCGGCAACGACCGGAACGCCCGGGTCGAGCGCCTGCGCGTCAGCCGCGCCAAGGACAGCGAAGACAAAACAAAGCGTGCACTCGACGCCGTGGATGACCTTCTCCGCTCGGGGCGACGGATCACCGTTGCTCAAGTGGCACGGGATGCCTCGGTTTCCACGTGGTTCGTCTACAACCGGCCTCAGGTGCACCAGGCCGTTCAGGACGGCATCTCCGCCCAGCGAACGCGAGGTCGTCAGAACTCCCACACTCCAGAAGCGTCCCAGGTATCTCCGGCCGGGTTACGGACGGACCTTGCACTGGCCCGCGAAGAGATCAAGGACCTCAAGAAGGAACGCGATCGGCTCCGTAGCCGGGTCAGGCTCTCTCTCGGCGCCGAGTTGGAGGGCGTGAACCAGCACCAGCTGATCGAGCGGGTACAGCAGATCGAGCAGCGGAATACCGCGCTGGAGCAGGCGCTGTCAGAGGCCAGGGATCGGATCGCCGACCTGGAGGGCCAACTGCGTGAGGCGGAGGACGACCTCACCGCCGCGCGAGCCAGTCTGCGCCGTGCCATGCGGGCTGTTCCGTCCCCATAGCTCGCGTTCCACCACCTGCGGCTGTCCGGCTTGAGTGCCGTCCGCCGGACAGCCGAAAAGCCGGAATCAGAATGGGGGATCGTTGATAAGCGAGCCGGTCCAGACAGGTGAGACCGGCTCGGAATCGCGCTGCTGAAGGAGCGCGACGGCGTCGTTGGCGCGTCCCAGGTCAATGAGGTAGCCAGCGAGTTCGTTGCTGTTCGCGGAGGCGTGCTGTTCGAGAACGGCAACAGCCTCCTCGGTGCGTCCGGCACCAGCGAGCAACTCAGCAATGTGCGGCGCCGCGTACGAGGTGGCCCCCTCGGGGTGGGAGAGGGCCTGAGCGACCGCTACGTCGACGCCGTCGCGGGCAGCGATCAGCGGCAGCCGCATCCAGTACAGATCCCATTCCTCCTCGCACCCTCGGGCGGCGGCGAGGGCGTCGAGGTGCGCCAGGCCGTCTTCCAGGCGGCCCTGTTCGAGGCACAGGTTGGACCACGTATGCAGGATCCAGTCGTCCCCGTTGTGGGCCTCGGCCAGGACTCGCATCACATCGACCGCTTCGCCCCCTCGGCCATGCCGTGCCAGGAGCTCCGCCAGTCGCACCGTGCCGTGGCACCGGAAGTCCTGCGAGTCGCCCGGTCGGCGGTACACGGCGATCGCGCCTTCCACGTCGCCACGCTCCTCCAGTGCCTCAGCCAGACGCTGCGAGGCGTGACCGAGGTGATCGGTCACCGCGTACGCGCGCAGTTCCTCGATCCGATCATGTCTCGCCAGTAGGTCGGCCAGCTGATCCCGGTTGTTGACCGAGGTGATGCGCCGGGTGCGCAGCAGGGCGATCGCTTCATCGACGCGGCCCTGGCGTTCGCGGATCGTGGCAAGCAGCTCGATCGCTTCGTCGGGGCCGAGACCGTGGCAGCACCATGGACCGTCACAGCGGTGCTGGTCCGGGATTCGGGCAGCCAGCAGCGGGGCGACGTCTTCGTCCCGGCCTGCTCCTTCGGCGATGTCGACCAGAGCCGCGGCAAGAAGGCGGTCCTCGATTCCGGCGCTCAGCCGAGTAACCGCCTCGTCCGTACGCCCGTGCCGCGCCAGCAGGCGCGCGAAGTACTCCAACGGAGGCCCTCCCGTGCTCGCGTACGGCAGGGCCAGCACGATCGCTTCCTCTGCCTGACCCCAGCTGTCCAACAGCTCCGCCTGGACCTGGGCTGCCGGCCACCAGCCAGTGGCAACGTACGGAGAAAGCACCTCCAGCGCCTCGGCCTGCCGTCCCTGGTCGCCGAGCAGCTGCACCCAGGCCCGCGCGCAGAACCATTCCCCGCGACGGGCTTGGACCTCTACCTCTTCACTGTGGCCGGCCTCAAGAAGCCGGGAGACCAGGAGTGGAGGAATGCAGCCGGACAAGGTCCGGGCCTGACGGTCGAGAGCGGCAGCGTCCATGACTGCGAACCTTAGCCACCACGGCCGAGAGTGACCCCGCGCCCCGGGGCCGGGACAGCCATGGGGATCCTGTCAGCCCTGGCACTGTTCCAGCATCATGGCCTTGTCCGCCGTTGTCACCGGGAGTTCGTACTTGTCAGCGACCTGCGCGAACCGCACCGCGTACGAGCACCGGATCTTCTTGTTCGGCGGCAGCCAGGACGCGGGCCCCGAGTCCCGCTTCGCCGAGTTGGCGCGGCCTTCGACAGGAAGCAGATTGAGCACGTCGTTCGCCAGTTGCCTGCGCTTGCTCTCCGGCCAACGGGCGGCACCCAACTGCCAGCTGTAGGACAGCGGGACCACGTGGTCTATCTGCACCTCGGTGGCCTTGGCCTTCTTCCAGGCGATCTCCTTGCCGGTGTACGGGTCGTACAGGTTCATCGCAACGACCACGCAGTCGGAACCAGAGCGGAACTGCACGTGTTGCCCATGGAGTTTCAACAAGTCATTCCGCGTGTCACAACCGTTCCTCGCCAGCGGCACCCCATCCGCCGTGTCCATCCACGCGTAGCCGAACTTGTCACGCTCGTAGCCCGTCTTCGGCCCACGCCCCTTTGTGGTGAGCCCTTGGATGAGCTTGCGTGCGTCGGCCTTGTCCGCTTCCGACGTGAGCGCGGCGAGCCCCGGCTTCGTCCCGTCGGGGTTCGCCAATGGGCTCACCACGCGGCCGGCGGCGGTATCCGGTCCGGATCCTGCGGCGGTACCGCCTGACTCCAGTTCGTCACAGCCGGTGCCCAGTGCGGCGGCAATGGCGGCCGCAATCACGACCTTCGTCCCGCCTGTCCGCAGGATCCTGTGACTCATGTGCCTCTCACTACGCACAGCCGACCACTCCCTGCATACGCTGCGAGAACAGTCCCATCACGGCGCGAACCATAGAGATAATGCGGGTGTCGCAACCGTTGCGGGAGAGCGGTATGCCGTCGACGGAGTCCTTCCAGGCGTACCCGAACTTGTCCCGCTCGTAGCCGGTCTTGGGACCACGCCCCTTGGTGGCCACCTTCTCGATGACCTTCCGTGCCGCCGCCCGGTCCGCGTCGGAGGTGAGGGGCGCCAGTCCCGGCTTCGTACCGTCCGCGTTGTCGAGCGGGCTGGCACCGAACCCGGTGGCCGCCCCACCGCCGTTCGCGCCGGCGCCCGGCGACTCGGCACCGGACGTGATCTTCTCGGGGTCACAGCCGGCCAGGGCCAGCACAACGGCCACGCCGAGGGCGGGCACCATCGCTCGATACGCGCGGGGAGATATCACTCGTAGCCGTCCTGACGGGGAGAAAGCCGAACCAACCCGGGAATCCTACGGATGTCTTCCCCGCCCGGACGCATCCATGACCGATGTTCGCCACGGATGCGTTCCGGATCACATGGTCCGGCCGTTCTCAGTCAGCCCTGAACTCGTACTGCAACTCGTACAGATGGCCCGCCTTGACCATGACGGTCGCCTCGATCGGGCGCTCGTCGTCGGTGTACACGACACGCAGGGTGCGCAGCACCGGCAGGTCACCGGGTAGCCGCAGCGCCTCGTACTGGTCCTGAGTGGGCACACGTGCGGAGACCCGGTCGACGCTCAAGCGGGGTGGGTGCCCCAGCTCCGCGAGCAGGCTCGGCGTGCCGCCCGGGATCTTTCGGGGTTCCGTCATCGCCGAGCCCCGGGCAATCTCCAGCGGGTAGTAGGACGCGACCAGTTCGACCGGCTCGTCATCCACCACGAGAAGTTGCCGCCGCAGGAGCGCGGTGCCGGACGCGGGGAACCGAAGCGCCTCGGCGACATCCGCGGGCGGCTCGACCTCGGCGACTTCGAGGAGTGCGGTGCGGGCGCGAGAACCGTTCTTCGAGGTCTCCGTCAGCCAGCGGTAGGGCTCCCCACTGCCCGCCGGAGCCATGTACGAAGCCGGACGGACGGTGCGCTGCCGGTGGTCCCGGACCGTGACGGCGGAACCCGCCCTGCCGATCACCAGTTGTTCACCCTTGAGCAGTTGCAGGGCTTTCTGCACGGTCGCGTTCGAGGCGTCGAAACGCTCCTTCAGGTGCACGGTGGACGGCAGGCTGGCTCCCGGCGCCAGGTCGCCGGACATGATCTCGTCCCGCAGGTCGGCCGCGATCCGCTCGTGCAGAGAACGGCGGTCCGCAGCTCCCGCGTCCGGTCCGGTCACAATCATCCGATCCTGATCTCGTACCGCAGTTCCTGGCCTCGCGGCGACATCACCATCACGTCGGCCTGAATGGGCCGGTCGCCCTCGTCCAGTGTGAGCCGCGTCAGTTCGAGTACCGGCTCATCCGCCGCCAGGGACAGAACCGCCCGCTCACTCCCGGACGGCATGCGGGCCACCACGCACTCCTGTGCCCGCACACCTGTGAAGCCTAGGTCGGACAGCAGCCGGACGGCACCTCCACGGATTTTCCCCGTCCCGGCCAGGCCCGTGCCCCGGGCGATCTCCACCGGATAGTAGGTGTCGGTCAACTCGCACGCCTCACCGTCGAGATACATGATCCGCCGGCGCTCCACCACATGGCGCCCCCGCTCCAGCCGGAGCAGATCGGCCACCCGGTCGGGGGCGATCACCTCTCCGGCCCGAACTATCCGCTGCGTACCGCTTCGCCCGGCGGCCGCCGCCTCGGCCCCCCAGGCATCGCCACCGCCCTGAGCAAGTGGCGTCAGGTACCGGGCGGACGTGCCGGCCCGCTCACTTTCACCCATGGCCTTCTCCTTCGCAGTCGACGCCCGGGGCCCCGCCGAAGCACACGGTAAGCGACGCGGGCGGACTCCCCAAAGGATACCTTGCCGCTTTTCGCGAATAGCAGTACGGTGATCGCGTTACGGCCCACGAGCAAGGCGGTGAACCACCGTGTCTCTGTCGCAGCAACGGCGTTTCCCCCGACGGCGCACTTCCGTCGGTGCCTCACGCGACTTCGTCGTCAGTGTTCTCACGGAGTGGCGGCTGACGTCGCTGGTCGAAGACATACGGCTCTGCGCATCGGAGCTGGCGACCAACGCTCTCCTTCACGGCGTTCCGCCGGGGCGGGAGTTCGCCATCCGTCTGCGCACGACGGAGGAGTTCGTGCACCTTGAGGTACGGGACAGCGGCAGCGGCCGGCCTGTGGTGCGGCGGCATGAAGAGGGCCACTGTTCAGGGCGCGGGTTGTTCCTCGTCCGCGAACTGGCAGCGGAGTTCGGAGTCGATCATCACGTAGTCGGCAAGACCGTGTGGACGACGTTCAGGAAACCTGCCCCGTCCTGACCACTGGCACCCCGTCGGCCCCGCCGGATGTCCGGGGGGGCCGACGGGCGAGGCCGGTCAGGCCCTATGAACCCAGGATCGTCGTCAGGAACTCCCCGGTCCAGGAGAGGAGTTCGCGACCGACCACCGGCTTGCCGCCGATCCTTCCGGCCGTGGGGCGCGGGACCAGGATCTGGTGGAGGGCCGGCTTGATGATCGTCTTCGGGTAGAGGCGCTTCAGGCGCAGCTCCTGCGATTCGCGCAACTCCACCGGGGCGAAGCGGATGTTCGGGCCCTGGAGCACGATGTCGCCGACGCCGCAGGCGCGGGCCAGCATGCGCAGGCCCGCCACCAGGAGGAGGTTCTCGACCGGCTCGGGGAGCTTGCCGTAGCGGTCGGTGAGCTCCTCGCGGACCGCCCTGATGTCGTCCTCCGATGAGGCCGAGGCGATGGCGCGGTAGGCCTGGAGGCGCAGGCGCTCGCCGGGGGCGTAGTCGTGCGGGACGTGCGCGTCGACCGGGAGCTCGATCTTGACCTCCAGGGGCGGTTCCTCCTCCACCCCGCCTTCGAGGGAGGCCCGGTAGTCGGCGACCGCCTCGCCGACCATGCGGACGTACAGGTCGAAGCCGACGCCCGCGATGTGGCCGGACTGTTCACCGCCCAGGAGGTTGCCCGCGCCGCGGATCTCCAGGTCCTTCATGGCCACGTACATGCCCGCGCCCATCTCGGTGTGCTGGGCGATCGTGGCGAGGCGCTCGTGGGCCGTCTCGGTGAGCGGCTTCTCCGGCGGGTAGAGGAAGTAGGCGTAGCCGCGGTCGCGGCCTCGGCCCACCCGGCCTCGCAGCTGGTGGAGCTGGGAGAGGCCGAAGTTGTCGCCGCGCTCCACGATCAGGGTGTTGGCGTTGGAGATGTCGATGCCGGACTCGACGATCGTCGTGGAGACCAGGACGTCGAACTTCTTCTCCCAGAAGTCCACCACCACCTGTTCCAGGGCCTGTTCGGACATCTGGCCGTGGGCGGTCGCGATCCGCGCCTCGGGGACGATCTCGCGCAGCCGGGCGGCGGCCCGGTCGATGGACTCGACGCGGTTGTGGATGTAGAACGTCTGGCCCTCGCGGAGCAGTTCGCGGCGGATGGCCGCGCCGATCTGCTTCTCCTCGTAGGGGCCGACGAAGGTGAGGACCGGGTGGCGTTCCTCGGGCGGGGTGGTGATCGTCGACATCTCGCGGATGCCGGTCACCGCCATTTCGAGCGTACGGGGGATGGGCGTCGCGGACATGGTGAGGACGTCCACGTTGGCGCGGAGCTTCTTCAGCTGCTCCTTGTGCTCGACGCCGAAGCGCTGCTCCTCGTCGACGATGACCAGGCCCAGGTCCTTGAACTTCGTCTCGGACGAGAAGAGCCGGTGGGTGCCGATGACCAGGTCGACGGAGCCCTCGCGGAGGCCTTCGAGGGTCGCCTTGGAATCGGACTCCGACTGGAAGCGGCTCAGCGCCCGTACGTTGACGGGGAACTGTGCGTACCGCTCGGTGAACGTGCCGTAGTGCTGCTGGACCAGGAGGGTCGTGGGGACGAGGACGGCGACCTGCTTGCCGTCCTGGACCGCCTTGAAGGCCGCCCGGACCGCGATCTCCGTCTTGCCGTAGCCGACGTCGCCGCAGATCAGCCGGTCCATGGGGACGGACTTCTCCATGTCCTCCTTGACCTCGGCGATGGTGGTGAGCTGGTCGGGCGTCTCCGCGTACGGGAAGGCGTCCTCCAGTTCGCGCTGCCAGGGGGTGTCCGGGCCGAAGACATGGCCGGGCGCCGCCATCCGGGCCGAGTAGAGCTTGATCAGGTCGGCGGCGATCTCCTTGACGGCCTTCTTGGCGCGCGCCTTCGTCTTGGTCCAGTCGGCGCCGCCGAGCCGGTGCAGGGTGGGTGCCTCGCCGCCGACGTACTTGGTGACCTGCTCCAGCTGGTCGGTCGGGATGTAGAGCCGGTCGCCGGGCTGGCCGCGCTTGGCCGGGGCGTACTCGACGAGCAGGTACTCACGGGTGGCGCCCTGGACCGTGCGCTGCACCATCTCGATGTAGCGGCCCACACCGTGCTGCTCGTGGACGATGTAGTCGCCCGTCTCCAGCGTCAGCGGGTCGATGGTCTTGCGGCGGCGGGCCGGCATCCGGCCCAGGTCCTTGGTGGCGGTGCGCTGGCCGGTCAGGTCCGTCTCGGTGAGGACGGCGAGCTTGAGCTCGGGATCGACGAAGCCGTAGTCGATGGCGCCGCAGGAGACGTGGACGAGGGACGGCGTGATCTCCCCCAGGTCCGCGTCGAGGCGGGCCGGGATGCCCTCGCCGCCCAGCACCTCGACGGTGCGCGAGGCGAGGCCCTGCCCCTCGGTGACGTACACCGTGCGCCAGCCTTCGGCCAGCCACCCCTTGGTGTCGGCCAGTGCGCGTGCGGTGTCGCCGCGGTACGCCTCCGGGGCGTGCATCCGGAGCTTGAGGGTGTCCTCGTCGAGATCCTCGTCGGCGGCGAACGGGGAGATCGACCACCACATCATCTCCAGCTCGCGGGCCCGGTCGCGGACGTCCGCGATGCCCCGCAGCGAGGCCGCGCCGACGTCGATCGGGGCCACTCCGCCGCCCGCCGTGGCCGCCCAGGAAGCCTGGAGGAACTCCTGGCTGGTGGCGACCAGGTCGGTGGCCCGGGTGCGGACCCGCTCGGGGTCGCAGACCACGGCCATCGAGCCCCGGGGCAGCACGTCGATCAGCAGTTCCATCTCGTCGACCAGGACCGGGGCGAGGGACTCCATGCCCTCCACCGCGATGCCCTCGGCGATCTTGTTGAGGAGCTCGCCCAGCTCGGGGTGGGCCTCGGCGAGTGCGGCGGCCCGCTCGCGGACCTCCTCGGTCAGCAGCAGCTCGCGGCAGGGCGGCGCCCACAGCCCGTGCTCGGCGATCTCCAGCGACCGCTGGTCGGCGATCTTGAAGTAGCGGATCTCCTCGACGTCGTCGCCCCAGAACTCCACCCGAAGGGGGTGCTCCTCGGTCGGCGGGAAGACGTCCAGAATGCCTCCTCGCACCGCGAACTCGCCGCGCTTCTCGACCAGTTCGACCCGGGAGTACGCGGCGGCGGCCAGCGCCTCGACCGTCTCGCCGAGATCGGCGCTCTGCCCGATCCGCAGCGCCACGGGCTCCAGGTCGCCCAGCCCCTTGACCTGCGGCTGGAGCACGGACCGGATCGGTGCGACGACGACGGAGACCGGCCCCGTCTCCGGATCGTCCTGCCGCGGGTGCGCCAGGCGCCGCAGCACGGCCAGCCGCCGCCCCACGGTGTCGGACCTGGGCGAGAGCCGCTCGTGCGGCAGCGTCTCCCACGACGGGAACTCCGCGACCGTGTCCGGCGGCAGCAGCGTGCGCAGCGCCGCCGCCAGGTCCTCGGCCTCGCGCCCGGTCGCGGTGACGGCGAGCACGGTCCGCCCCGCGTCCCTGGCCAGCGCCGCCACGGCGAAGGGCCGGGCCGCGGGCGGTCCCACCAGGTCGATGTGCATCCGGTGGCCGTCCCCGGCGGCCTTCACCGCTTCGGACAGAGCCGGGTCACGTACGACGACATCCAGCAGACCGTGCAGGCTCATGAAGACTTCCGTCCGGGTAACGAGGGCGAGATCTGGCAGCCGGCTGCTGCCAGGGGCAACGCGAAGGGCCCGACACGCGCTGAGGGGCGGTTCCGGCTCGACCGGCTCACCACCCCCGGGGCGGGCCGGGGTGCTGTCCAGCGTACGACCCCGCTCGGACAGCCGCTCCCGCAACCGGCACCGGGGCCGCCCGGCCCCGCTCTCCCGCGCCCCGCGGGGCAGACGAATCCGGCCCCGGGCGTTTGGAGGAACGCCCGGGGCCGGAACCCTCAGTCTATGTGGACGGCCGCCTCACCCGTCCGTGGCGATGGCGTTCAGGACGTTCATCCGTCCCGCCCGGAAGGCCGGGACCAGGGCCGCGAAGAGCCCGACGAAGGCCGAGGCGACGAAGACCGTGATGATGGTCGGCCACGGGATCTCCAGGACGTCGAGGCCCTCCAGTGCCAGCAGCTTCTGGGCCGAGGTGCCCCAGCCCATCCCCAGGCCGAGGCCGAGCAGGGCGCCGAACAGGGCGATGACCACGGACTCCAGCCGGATCATCCGGCGCAGCTGGCGGCGGGAGAGGCCGATGGCGCGCATCAGACCGATCTCACGGGTGCGCTCGACGACGGACAGAGCCAGGGTGTTCACCACACCGAGCACCGCCACGATGATCGCCAGGGCGAGCAGACCGTAGACGATGTTCAGCAGCTGACCGATCTGGTCCTTCAGGTCCTGCTTGAAGTCGGCCTGGTTCTGCACCTTGTACTGCGGGTAGTCGGCGAGCGAGCCCTTGAGCGCCGCGTACGCCTCCTTCTCCTTGCCGTCCTGCGCCTTGGCGAACATGATCATGTTCTTGGGCATCTTGTCGGCGGGTACGTACTTCTCGGCGGTCGTGGTGTTCAGGTACATCGCGCCCTGGTCCACGTTCGTGTCGTCCGAGGTGATCGCGGCGACCTTCAGCTTCGCCGGGTCGCCGGCCTTGAACGCGACGGTGATCGTGTCGCCGACCTTGATCCCGTGCGCGGTGGCGTACTTGTCGCCGACGGACATCGCGTTCCTGCCGTAGGCGGCGGGCAGCTCACCCGCGACGGTCTCGCGCCGCAGATCCTGCGGGTACGTCGGGTCGGCGGCGGTGACGTGCTCGTCCGTCGTCGAACCGTCGGGGCCGGTGAGCTTCGCGGCGAGGACCTTGTAGTTCGTGACGTGCTCGATGCCCGGTGCGGTCTCCAGCGCCTTCGCGGCCTGCGGCACGATCAGCTGTCCGGTGGAGGACTGCACGATGAAGTCCGCGCCCACCGACCTGTCCAGCTCGTCGGTGGCCGAGGCGACCATGGAGGAGCCCACCACCGAGAGGCAGGCCACCAGGGCCAGGCCGATCATCAGGGCCGCGCCGGTCGCACCGGTCCGGCGCGGGTTGCGCAGCGCGTTGCGCTCGGCCAGCCGGCCGACCGGGCCGAAGAACCTGAGGACGGCCACGCTGAGCGCCCGTACGACGACGCCGGCGAGCAGCGGGCCGATGACGATGAAGCCGATGAGGGTGAGGACCACGCCCAGGCCGAGGAAGAGCGAGCCGTCGCTCGACTTGTCGGCCTGCGTGGTCGCCCACAGCGCCGCCGCGCCCGCCCCGGTGAGGACCAGGCCGATTCCGGCCCTGATCCAGCCGGACTTGGCGTCCGCCGGGGACCCGGAGTCACGCAGTGCGGCCATCGGGGAGACCTTGCCGGCCCGGCGGGCCGGGATGTACGCGGCGAACACGGTGACGATGACGCCGAGCGCGAGCCCGATCACCGGGGTCGTCCAGGCGATGGTGAGGTCCTGGGTGGACAGCTCCATGCCGATGGCGCCCATGACCTTCATCAGACCGACGGCGAGGCCGACGCCGGCGGCGACACCGAGGACCGATCCGACGATGCCCAGGAGCACCGCCTCCAGCAGCACGGACCGGTTGACCTGCTTGCGGCTGGAGCCGATGGCCCGCATCAGGCCGATCTCGCGGGTCCGCTGGGCGACCAGCATCGAGAAGGTGTTGACGATCAGGAAGATGCCGACGAGGAAGGCGATCCCGGCGAAGCCGAGCATCGCGTACTTCATGACGTCGAGGAACGAGCCCATGGAGTCCTTGTTGGACGCCGCGGCCTCCTTCTGGGTCTGGATGCTGTACGCGGTGGAGCCGTCCAGGGCGGCGGCCACGTTCTGCTTCAACCGGACGTCGCTGTAGCCGTTCTCGGCGGTGACGGAGACCTGGGTGAAGACGTCCGGGCCGCCGAGCAGCTTCTCCTGGGCGGTGGCCGTGTCGAGGTAGACGATCGCCGCGCCCGGGTTGGTGACCTTGAAGGCGGCGATGCCGCTGATCTTCGCCCTGATGTCGCCGGTGACCGCGATGGTGCGCAGCTCGTCACCCATCTTCAGGTGGTGCTTCTCGGCGGTGTCGGCGTCGACCATCACCTCGGTCGGGCCGCGCGGGGCGTGGCCGGAGGTGATCTCCATCGAACGCAGCTCGTTCTGCGTCCAGTTGCCCGCGATCGTGGGGGCGCCGGTATCGGAGCCCATGTTCTTGTTGTGGCTGTCGACGACCGTGACCGCCATGCTGGAGATGGAGCCTTCGGCCTTCTTCACCCCGTCGGCCTTCTCGACCTGCGCGACGACGGAGGCGGGCAGCGATTCGGGCTTGCCGTTCTCGGGGGTGTCGTCGACCTTGGCCGACTTCGGGCTGACGGTGACATCGGCCGCGGTGGCGGCGAAGAGCTTGTCGAACGTGGTGTTCATCGTGTCGGTGAAGACGAGCGTGCCGCAGACGAACGCCACCGACAGCAGGACGGCGACGGCGGAGAGCGCCATTCGCCCCTTGTGCGCGAAGAAATTGCGCATCGAGGTCTTCCAGACGGTCATGACGTCCGCCCGCGTGCGTCGAAGTCCTTCATCCGGTCCAGCACCTGGTCGGCGGTCGGGTTGAGCATCTCGTCGACGATGCGCCCGTCCGCGAGGTACAGCACCCGGTCCGCGTAGGAGGCGGCCACCGGGTCGTGGGTGACCATGACGATGGTCTGGCCCAGCTCGTCCACGGACCTGCGCAGGAAGGAGAGCACCTCCGCGCCGGCCCGCGAGTCCAGGTTCCCGGTCGGCTCGTCACCGAAGATGATCTCCGGCTGGGCGGCGAGCGCCCGTGCCACCGCGACCCGCTGCTGCTGGCCACCGGAGAGCTCGGTCGGCCGGTGCTTGAGCCGCTCGGCGAGGCCGACGGTCTCCACGACCTGGCGCAGCCAGACGGCGTCCGGCTTGCGGCCCGCGATGTCCATCGGCAGCGTGATGTTCTCCAGCGCGTTGAGCGTCGGCAGGAGGTTGAACGCCTGGAAGATGAAACCGATGCGGTCGCGGCGGAGCTGGGTGAGCTTCTTGTCCTTGAGGCCGGTGATCTCGGTCTCGGCGAGGTGGATCTGACCGGACGTCACGGTGTCCAGGCCGGCCAGGCAGTGCATCAGCGTCGACTTGCCGGAGCCGGACGGGCCCATGATGGCCGTGAACTGCCCGCGGGCGATGTCCACATCGACATGGTCGAGCGCGACGACCCGGGTCTCCCCCACCCCGTACGCCTTGACGACCTGCCGCGCTCGCGCAGCGACGGCCGTACGCCCTCCAGTGCCCCCGTGCCTGGGAATGGTTACAGCCGTTGTCACGGTTTCTCTCCTATGTCGGTCAGCGACGAGTTGTCGCTGTCTGCTCCGAAGTCTGCTGGCTGGAGGGTGTCCGGCGCGCTGGTGCCCGGCGCAGTCTTCGGGTGGGGTTTTCCCCACCCCGCCTCCTGCCGGCAGCCGCAATCGCGGTGTGTGGACCACGCTACGGAGAGGGCGGTACCGGCCACGTCCTCCGCCGGGAGGAACGGTCCCTGGCCCGAAATAGGGAGCTCCCCCTAGGGGGCTGGACCCCTGGGTGGAAGGGTTTCTCAGGGGGTCGTCCCACGGGTGCACACCGCTGGGTGGGCATCCCTCGCCGACCGGGCGAAGGAGCCCAGCTCAGGGGCGGCTCTGCTTCCGGCGTACCGGGCCGGGCGCTGTCGCGGTACGAACCCTGGGGCCCAGGGCCGCGCGCAGGACCGGGGTGAGGGCGGAGCGGGCCTCGGCCGGGGTGAGGGCGGCGGGGGTGGGGAGCGGATTGAGGTAGCGGGTGTAGATGAGCCCGCCGAGGACCGTCACCACGGCGGTGGCGCGGGCGGTCGCGTCCCGGCCGCCGAGAAATTCAACAAGCCGGCCCAGCAGCTCGCGTTCCAGGTACTCGCGGATCGCCTCGGCGGCCTCCTCGCCCCCCGAGCTGAGGCGGCGGAAGTCGGCGTCCTCCCACAGGTCCGTCACCGCGTCGATCAGCCGGCCGGGAAGGGTGGCCGGGTCACCGCCGAGCACTTCGTCGACCGCCAGCGCGCTGACGCACTGGAACTGCATCACATCGGCGAACAGGCCCTTCTTCGCACCGAAGTGGTACGCGATCAGGGCCGGGTCGACCCCTGCGGCCCCGGCCACCGCGCGCAGGGTCGTGGCCCGGTAACCGCGCTCCAGGAACAGCGCGCGGGCCGCCAGGACGATCGACTCGCGGGTCGGCGGATTGCCGCGCGGGCGGCCTCGGGGGCGGGCTGGGACGGGAGCGGCGATATTCATCGACGTTGAGCCTGCGTTCCGTGATCGGCACAGTCAAGGGCGTTCCGGCCGACACACGAAGGGATGACCGCCACCATGCCGATCACGACCCCCGGCGCCAACGGGCCGACCGGCCCCGCACTCGGGCTCGGCCCCGTGGCGCGGAGCTTTCTCGCACTCCCCCGCACGGCGACCTTCACCACGCTGCGCCCCGACGGCACCCCGCACGTCGCCCCCGTCCGCTTCACCTTCGACGCGTCCACCGGGCTGGCCCGGGTGACCACCAGGGCCGGGGCCCGCAAGGCCCGGAACGTGTCGGCGGGCGGGCCGTCGGCCCGGGTCTCGCTCTGCCAGGTGGACGGCTTCTGCTGGATCACCCTGGAGGGACGGGCCGGGGTGAGCGAGGACTCCGCGCGCCTGGCCGAGGCGGTCCGCCGTTACACCGACCGGTACCACGACGCCCCGCCCACCCCGCCGGACCTGGTCGTCGTGGAGATCGCCGTCGACCGCGTCCTGAGCCTCAACCTCTGAAATCCGCCTGCCCCGAACCCCCTGCCGAAAGTGATGTGACTCCGCGATGCCCAGCATTCCCGTCCTCGACTCCGCCATCCACTACCGCGAGTCCGGCGACCCCGACGGACTGCCGTTCGTCTTCCTCCACGGCAACCCCACCTCCTCGCACCTGTGGCGCAACGTCCTGCCGGGCGTGGCCGCGCCCGGCCGCCGGCTGCTGGCCCCCGACCTCGTCGGAATGGGTGACTCCGGGAAGCCCGAGCTCCTCTACTCCTTCGACGACCACGCCCGGTACCTCGACGCCTGGTTCGACGCGCTCGGTATCACCGAGGCCGTTCTCGTCGGCCACGACTGGGGTGGTGCGCTCGCCTTCGACCGCGCCGCCCGCCTCCCGGAGGCCGTCCGGGGGATCGCCTTCACCGAGACGGTCGTCAAGCCGCTGGTGGGTGACGAGTTCCCGGCGGCCGGCCGTGAGTTGTTCACGCTGCTGCGCACTCCGGGGGTGGGCGAGGAGATGGTTCTGGAGAAGAGTCTGTTCATCGAGGGGCTCCCGGACACACTCGCCACCCCGCTCGCCCCGGCCGACCTCGATGCCTACCGCCGCCCCTTCCCCACCCCGGAGAGCCGCCGCCCGGTACTGGCGTGGACGCGCATGATGCCGCTGGACGGCGAGCCCGCCGATGTCGTGGCCCGCATCGAGCGCTACGACGCCTGGCTGGCCGCCAGCCCCGAAGTACCCAAACTCCTTGCCGCGTTCGAGCCGGGGCCGGGTGCGATGACCGACCGGGGGGCGGTGGCCTGGTGCGAGGCGAACATCGCCGGTCTCGACGTCTCCCACCACGGGGTGGCCGGTCACCACACGCCGGAGGACCGCCCGCTGGAACTGGCCGCGGCCATCGACGCCTGGGCCGGGCGCCACGGGCTGCGGCGTCCGTAGAGGTCCGGACGGCCCGGCGGGACCACGGACGCGGCCCCGGCGCCCGCGCCCGCGCCGACATCACCTGCATGGCGGGTACCGGCGGGGGCCGCATCACCGCCCATCGGCGCTGATCGCGGGTCCGGGCGGACCATGTGCGGTTGCGGGTGCGGACCGGATGCAGGGAGATGAAGAGGCGCAGGTCCCTGCGCGCCGCGCAGCCGGTCGGCCGGTTCGCGTGCGTGCCACCGGCACGGCACGTGGAACCCGGCAGACCGCAGAGCAGAAAAGGAACAGAAGACATGCGAAACACCGCAGCCGCACTCAGCCTCACCGCCGCCCTCCTCCTGGCCCCCGCCGCTCCCGCGCTCGCTCACACCGGCGCCACGCAGCCGGGCATCTCGGTCGCCGCCGCGCCGACGCCGACCACCGAGCCCAGTAATAGCGGCGACAAGGACAAGAGCAGCGGCGGCTGGGGCCTGTGGGGTCTGGCCGGCCTCCTGGGCCTGGCGGGCCTGATCCCGCGCAAGAAGAAGGAGCAGAACGTCCCGCGCACCCGCGGCACCGGTACGGTCACCGACCCCACCAGCGGTTCGCACCCCACGGACCCGCGGAACCCGCGGAACTGACCCGGACGGCCCACCGCGTGGCCCTCGGCATCCGCGGCCCCACCCGGACCGGCGTACCGACGCCGAACGGCCCGGCTACCACCCCCACGGGGTCGCAGCCGGGCCGTCGCCGTGCGGAGACGCGTGCCGGGGTCAGCCCGTGGCCGCGGCGACCTCCGGCACGGCATCCGCGTCACTCTTGGCGCCGGGGGCGGCGGCTCCGCGCACGGCCGGGATGAACGACGCGATCACCACGGCGACGACGGCGACACCGCAGCCGACGATCAGGCCGGTACGGAACCCGGCCTCGGAGGTGAAGTTGTAGCCGGCGGTCTCCGTGGTCATCTGTGAGAGGACCGCGCCGATCACGGCCGCACCGACCGACGTGCCGAGCGAGCGCATGAGGGTGTTGAACCCGTTGGCCGCGGCCGTCTCGGAGATCGGGACCGAGCTCATGATCAAGGCGGGGATGGAACCGTAGGCGAGGCCGACGCCGCCGCTGCTGACCATCAGGAACAGCATCAGCCCCCAGGCGGAGCCCATGAGGACGAGCCCGACCAGATAGGCCGCCGCGATGACCAGCACACCGGAGATCAGCGTGAACTTGGGTCCGCGGGCGTCGATGAGCTTTCCGCCGAACGGCGAGACGATCATCATCATGAGGCCGCCGGGAGCCATCCACAGGCCCGCCTGGAGCATCGACTGGCCCAGCCCGTAGCCGGTCGTCTCGGGGAACTGCAGCAGCTGCGGGGCGATCAGCATGCCCGCGTACATGCCGAAGCCGACGAAGAGGGACGCGATGTTGGTGATGAGCACGCGGGGGCGGGCCGTGGTGCGCAGGTCGACCAGCGGGTCCTTGGTGCGCAGTTCCCAGTAGCCCCAGACGAGAAGCACCACGACGGCGCCGGTGAACAGGCCGACCGTCGTCGTGGAGGTCCAGCCCCACTCGGCACCCTTGGAGACGCCGAGGAGCAGGCAGACCAGGCCGACGGCCAGGCCGAGGGCGCCGGGCACGTCGAAGCGCTGCCCCTTGGCACCGGCCGGGACATCCGGGATCAGGAACCAGATCAGGGCGAAGATGATGAGGGCCAGCCCGGCGGAACCCCAGAACAGCACCCGCCAGTTGGCGTACTGGGCGACCGCCGAAGCGATCGGCAGGCCGAGGGCGCCGCCGATGCCGAGGGAGGCGCTGACCAGGGCGATGGAGGAGCTCATCTTCTCCTTCGGCACCACGTCACGCAGCAGGGCGATGCCGAGCGGCACCATGCCCATGCCCATGCCCTGCAGGCCGCGCCCGACGATCATCGGGACGACCGAGGAGGCGAGCGCGCACACCACCGATCCGATGAACAGCGGTACCGCGCACACGAGCAGCATCCGGCGCTTGCCCAGCAGGTCGCCCAGCCGTCCGGAGACCGGCACGCACACGGCCGAGACCAGCAGGGTGGCGGTGATCACCCAGGTGGCGTTGGAGGACGTCGTGTCGAGGAGCTTCGGAAGCTCCGCGATGAGCGGGGTGACCAGGGTCTGCATGACCGCCGCCACGGTGCCGGCGAAGGCCAGCGTGGCGACCACACCGCCGGATCTGGCTGTCGGCTGGGGGGCATCCATGAGAAGGAACTCCTAGGGGTCGGGACTCGTCCACCGGGTAACGATGTGCATCGTACATGCCTGATGCGTCATACACACCATGTGTCCTGTGCATGCTGCGTGAGACCATGAGCCGGCGTTCGGAACCCGGAGCGCATTCGATCCCGGCGCACCCGCAGGAGGCCGCAGGCATGGTCAGGCCCACGGACCAGGTGGAGTACGAGCAGATGCTGCTCGGGCGTCATGACCTCGCCTGTCACGGCGGTGGACGGCACAGGTACGCCCTCATGGAGCGCAGCGCCTACATCCTGCTGAGCCGCATCAGGGTCCAGGGCCCCATGTCCAACGGCGAACTGAGCGAGGCCTTCGGCCTCGACGCCTCCACCCTCAACCGCCAGACCGCCGCGGCGACACGCGCCGGGCTGGCCGAACGCATCGCCGACCCCGCGGGCGGCATGGCCCGGAAGTTCCGTATCACCGACAAGGGCGCCAAGCTCCTCGACGAGGAGCGCGAGCGCGTCGTGCGCTCCCTTGACCAGGTCATGAACGACTGGCCGGACGAGGATATAGCCGCCTTCGCCGACTACCTCAAACGCTTCAACAGCGGCATCGAGCACCTCTCGAAACGCCCCTGGCCACGCCCCTGACTCCGGCCGGCCCCGTGGCGTGCGGCCCCCTCAGCCCTCCGCGGACCCCGTACGCCCCGTGAGCGCCGCCAGCGAATTACGTACGTGCGCCATGTGCGCATGCAGTTCCTCGCGGCCCTCCTCGTGCTCCCGCAGGATCCGCTCGGTCTCCCGCACCATCCGCTCCTCACGCGCCCGCGCGGCCGCGACCAGCTCCGCACCCCGGGCCTCGGCATCCTCCTGACCGTGTCGTGCGGCCTGCTCCGCCTCGGCCAGCTCCCGGCGCGCCCCGGCAAGAGCGGCCTCCGCCCGCCCGGTGAGCTCGGCATGCTCCGCGGACTGCGCCGACCCGGCCTCCTCGATCTCCTGCCCGGCCGCCTCCCACCGCTCGGCATGCTCCTGCTCCTGGTGCGCCAGCACACTCGCCGTACGGCTGCGCGTGGCCTCCAGCGCGGCTTCCGCCTCCTCGCGCACCGCCGCAACCTCCAGCCGGGCCGCGGCCAGCGACTCACCGGCCGAACCCTCGGCAGCGGTCAGCAACCGCTCGGCACGCTCCACCGCCGCCGCCCGCATCGCCTCCGCATCCGCACGCGCCGAATCGCGCACGGCCCGCGCCGCCTCCGCCACCGCGTCCCGCAGGGCCTGCCCCTCCTCCAGCGCCGCACCCCGCACCGCCTCCGCCTCGCCCTCGGCGAGCGCCAGGATCTGCTGCGCCCGCTCCCCCAGCGACGCGTAGTCCTGCGGCGGCAGCACGGCGACCGCCTCCGCCAGCCGGGCGGACTCGGCGACCAGCTCATCCGCCAGCGCCGCCAGCCGCGCCACCCGCTCCTCGACCTCGTCCCGCTCCGCCGACAGCGCGGCCACCATCCGGTCCACCTGCTCCGGACGGTAGCCACGTCCGCGCACACCGACGAAGCCGTGCGCGGACACCGGTGCAGAACTCATCCTTGACGCCTCTTTCCGACTCTCCGACCCGACCATCGAGTGATAGGTCAAGGATGCGGCAATTGGCTGAGAAGTCGGAATCGTTTGGATGCTTTCAGGACCGAAGCGACGGGCATCACAGACGCCAAAGGCGTGGTACCCCGCCCTCAGCAGGGAACGAGGCACCACGCCCAACGACGTACTACGGGTGTTCGACGATCAGATCAGGCCGTCCCACATCTGCTCCAGCAGCACCGACCACCAGCTCTCCGGTGACGCGAGCGCCGCCGGGTCCAGCGCCACGAGCTGCGCCTGGAAGTCGACCGTCCAGCGGCCCGCCTGCTCCGGATTGAGCCCGTACCGCAACCGCCACATCCGCCCCAGCAGGGCCAGTGAACGGGTGAACTCCGGCAGCCCGGTGTTCACGAACTGCGGCGGCACCGGCTGCCCGCCCGGCCCCGCCTCCACCGGCACGGCCACGATGTTCGCCGTCCCGTACTGCACGCAGATCGCCCGGCCGAAGTCCGAACCCATCACCAGGTACGACCCCGCGTCGGGCGCCGCCTGCACCTGCCGCTGCGCGGCCAGCTCCGCCAGCGTCGGCACCACCGGCTGACCCGGCTGCGCCCAGAAGAACGGCCCGAAGTCGGCGGGCAGCCCCGCCCACACCAGGGTCCGCGCCACGGCCTCCGGCACACCCTGCCGGGAAACCGCCCGCTGATCGAAACGCAGCACACCCTGCGGACCGAAGGTCTGCAACAACTCCTCCGCCACCGCCTCCGGCGGCACCGGCATCGCGGGCGGCGACTGCGGCAGCGGCGCCCGGACCGGCGCCGGACGCGCCGGACCGTCCGCGACCTGGTGCAGCTCGCCCTGATGGGTCAGCAGATGCTGCATGCCCTGCTGCCGGCTCGCGTGATCGGTGCCGTACGGGGCGACACTGGTGATCCGCACCTGCGGCCAGGTCTCCCGGATCATCCGGGCACAGTAACCACCCGGCAGCTCACAGGACTCCAGCTCCGTGTGCAGCTCGATGACCTGCTGCGGCGGCACGTTCATCGCCCGCAACTCGTGCAGCATCTGCCACTCGGGGTGCGGGGTACCGGGCGCCGAACGACGGATCAGCTGCTGCTCGCTGCCGTCCGGCCCGCGGTAGCGCAGCACCGCCTGGTATCCGGGCCCCACGGTCGGCTGACCGGCCGGCGCCTGCGGATACCCGTATGCCTGCGGCGGCGGGGTGTGCCCGGGCGGCGGTACGGGACCGGGGGCGCCACCCATCGGCGGAGGCGGCGGACCAGGAGGACCGGGCGGCGGCGGAGCCGACGGGCCGGTCTGGGCCGGACCCGCGAGCATCGTCGCCGCATGGTGCACACCGCCACCGGGGGGCGGCGTCGAACCGGGCGGAGGCGGCGGACCGGGAGGGCCGGGCGGCTGCGGAGCCGACGGGCCGGTCTGGGCCGGACCCGCGAGCATCGTCGCCGCATGGTGCGCACCCCCACCGGGGGGCGGCGTCGAACCGGGCGGAGGCGGCGGACCGGGAGGACCCGGAGGCGGCGGAGCCGACGGTCCGACCTGACCGGGCGACGCGAACATCGTCGCGGCCTGGTGCACATCGCCACCGGGCGGCGGCGTCGGCGCACCCGGCGGGCCGGGCGGCGTCGGCGCACCGGGCGGGCCCTGCTGCGGGGCGAGCTGCGTCGGCATGTACCCGCCCGCCGGGGCACCGGGCGCACCCGGCCCCGAAGGCGGCGGGGCCTGCCCCGACATCGCACCGGGAACGCCGGGGGCGCCCGGCGGCGGCGGAGTCGTCGAACCCCCGCCGCGGGCACCCCGCGGCGGCACCGACGCCTTACTCGTGGCCTCCTCCGAGATGTCCCCGGAGCGGTCGGGACCGGGGCCGCCGTGCACGGGAGCGCCGGAGGGACCCGGAACCGGGGCTCCGGGACCATGCGGGTCGAGACCGGGCACGATCGCCGTCCGGGGCAGCTGGCTGCCGCCCGACATCAGCGCGGTCGGCGCATCGGCCGACACCACCCTCGGCGGTTCGCCCTCGTCGTCCGCACCGGAGAGCGGCGGCGCGAACACCGTGGCCGGCAGCGCCACCTCCCCGTCGTCGGAGCCCGCGTTGGTATCGGTCCCCGCCCACGGCGTGGCCCCGACCGGCGTCTGCGGCGCCGACGCAGGAACGCCGGCATAAGCGGTGGGCTCGTACGCGCCCCGTCCCTCCGACGGAGCGGAAGGAGAGGGAACGGGCGGAGGCGCCGCCGGGGCGGCGGGCGCCTGCTCCCCGGACCCCTCCGCGCGCCGGTCCGGGATACCGAGCTTGTCCGCCGCCTCCTGGAGCCACTCCGGCGGGCTCAACAGGAACGACGTCTGATTCAGATCAATGCGCTGCGGCGGCTCCGGAGCCGGCTGCCCCACGTCCGGAGCGCCGTACTCCTCCTCGTACCGCCGGATCACCTCACCGACCGGGAACCCCGGCCACAACGTCGCCTCACCGCTGTCCCTGGCGATCACCAGCCGCTGCCGGCCGCCGTCCGACACCGGGCCCTCGGCGCGGTCCTCGGCCCACACCACGAAACCCAGCTCGAACTCCCGCACCCGCACCTCGCGGTGCTGGTACCCCGGGACATCGCCGTTGACCCACTCGTCCGCGCGCTCCTGCGCCTGCGCAAAGGTCACCATCGCGCGCTCACCCCTCCACCGGGACGGCGTGCGCGAAGCCGCCGTCCACCATCAGATTCGCGACCGTCTCCAGCTCCGGCGGATTGCCCGCGAGCCGCTGCAGAAAAGCGTCGAAGTCCGTACCGCACGGCAACAACAGCCGATCCACCCGGTCCTGGACGCTCCAGCCGTCCTGATCCCGCGCGTCGTCGTACGCGCAGAACCACACCGAACCGATGTCCCGGCCCCGCACCTTCACCGCGAGAATGCCGCCCTGGACGAAACCGACCCCCAGGTAGTCCTTGGTCAGGTGGTCCCGCAAGCACTTGTTGACGTACACCAGGTCGTTCACGGCGGCCTCCTCGCGCACCGTGAAGAACGGCTGGTCGACCAGCAGGCCCAGCTCCGCGTCGAGCGCCGCGCCGACCGGGGCCGAACCGCCCGCCGCCTTCAGGAACGAACGGTACGCACCGGGCAGCCGGTAACCGAGGTCCTCCTCGACACCCTGGATCTGCTGCTCGCTCACCGCCACGGCCCCCTTCGGGAGCCGGAAGTGCGCGGGCCGGGTCTCCTGCAGCGGACGCGTGCCCCGCTTGTTCTGGTCCACCGCCGTCGTCGCGAGCCCGCCGTGATGGCGCAGCAGCGCCTTCACCTCGACCGGCACCAACTCCATCCGCCGGCCACCGGGCACGTGGTGCCAGGTCCAGCCGTGCGGGGTGGCGACCGCCGGAATCGTGTCCCACAGTTCGTGGCCACTGGCCGCCAGCGCCGCGTTCGCCGACACGTAGTCCGTGAGCCGCAGCTCATCGATGCCGAAGCCCTGCGGGGGCTCGGCGATCTCGGCGGCGGCACGCGCGTACGGCGCGAACTCCGGACAGCCGTTCCCGTCCATGCGCACACCTCTGGGGTGGCGGGACGCCCGGACCGGATCCGGGAAGTGCACGAGCTGCCCGGCGTAGGCCCCGTTCGGTGGCGCGGCTTGCTGCCCGAGCCGACCTGTCGTCATGGCGGTTGCCCCCTGCTGCGTCTGGCTGATGAGGACCGACCTGCCCATGGGGGCGGTCCAGGCACAGCCTATGCGGTGCCGCAAGAGCGGGGCCCGCGCCTCCGGTTCCCGGCCGAATCCGTCACGAACGGTCACGGCCGCGTGACGGACGAGCGACGACCGGGCCACTGTCGCGCGACACGCACACACGTTTCCGCGACCCAGCTTTCACACGACCCGACACATTTGGCAGGCTGTCACCCGCATACACGGGGGCGTGCACATTCGGCAGCGGCCGCTGCGGGCACGGGAGGGACACAGCACCATGCACACCGCACACTCTGCACACACCGTCACATCCGGGGACCCACGACTCAGCTGGAGCAGCACCGAAACCAGCCACGCGCCCCGGCTGACCCACCGCCGCGACGGCATCCTGCCCGCGGTGGCCGCAGCGCTGTCCGTACGCGGCGAGACACTCACCTGCACCGCGGGCAAGGGCGACCAACCACCCGTACTGCACCACCTCGTCCAGGACTTCCTCGACACCCTCACCAGCGGCCAGCGGGAACGCTTCACCGGCCGCTGCCCCGAGGCGATACTGCTCTCCCGGCACCTCGCGGCCGCCGAAGGCGGCCGCTCCAAGCGCGCTCAGCGCAAGCCCCTCACCAACGGCGAGGCCCGCCGCGCACTCAAGCACGCCCGGCTCACCGCACGACGCATCCGCGAGGACGGCGACCCCATGCACGGCAGCTACGCGCCGCCCTGTCGCTCCTGCTCGGTCATGCTCGCCCACTTCGGCGTACGTCCCGTCGACCTCACCACGACCGGGTCGGCGACCACCGCCGAGAAGGGCTGACCGCACCCCCATGGCAGACCGCACCGACCTCCCCGGACAGACCGGCCCGGCGAACCACGACCGCCAGGCCCCCGCCCGCTTCCCCGACCCCGTCGACGACGCGCTGCGCGCCGCGGGGTGGCAGCCCGGCCGCTGGGACATCCGGCAGGCCGAGGAGTGGGCCGACGCGCTGCGCTCGCACACCTCACCGGCCGGCCATCAGCACGCCGTCTTCCCGGCGGCCGTGGAGGCCTGGGCCGAATTCGGCGGCCTGCACATCACCGCGACCGCGCCCGGCCGGCAGATCGCGCCGGCGGCGGTACGGATCGACCCCCTGCACGGGCTGCATCTGGCCCGGACCCTGGCGGATCTCGGACGCGCGCTGGAGACCGAGGTCGCGCCGCTCGGCGAGGAGGGGGACGGGCTGGGGGTGCTCGCGATCGATACGGAGGGGCGTGTGTACAGCGTGGACCACACCGGCGACTGGTACCTCGGCCCGGACATCGACCAGGCCCTTACCACCCTGGTCACCGGCGCCCAGCCGGCCCGCCTCACCTCGGCCTGACGCCCCTGGCACGCCCGGGCCCGCCCAGGGCCCACCCGGGCCGGGCCCGGACACGCCCGGGCCCGGCCGGCGATCGAGGACGGAACCGGCCGGGCCATGGCGGTTCACGTCGCGGCCCGGATCGCGCGGGAGCCCCCGGCACCCGCCGCGAGGGGGGTCCGTCCTCAGGCGCCGGACGGGCTTGACGGGGCGGACGGGCCCGCCGTGTCCGGGAGTACCGCGGAGACCCGGAAACCGCCCGCGTCCGTGGGACCGGAGACGAACACCCCGCCCAGCCCCAGCACCCGCTCCCGCATGCCCACAAGCCCGTTGCCCCCACTGGGCAACCCCGCGTCCGCCGTACCCGAGTCCGAAGGACCGTTCTCCACCTGCATGGCCACCTCCGCCCCCCGGTGCGCCAGCCGCACCCACGTCTTCGCGCCGGCGGCGTGCTTGTGCACGTTCGTCAGGGCCTCCTGCACGACCCGGTAAGCGGTCTGTTCGACCTCGGGCGGGTACGGCCGCGTCTCGCCCTCCACCGAGAGCTCCACCGTCATCCCCGCCGCCCGCGACTCCCCGACGAGCGTCTCCACCTCGTGCAGCCGGGGCCCGTCCTCGACGGGGGCCGCTGCCGCGCGGCCGACCGAGGCGAGGGGCACCTTGGTCACCCGGGCCACCATCGGCTCCCCCGTGCGCAGCACCCCGAGCATCTCGCGCAGTTCCGTCAGCGCCTGGCGCCCCATGTCACCGACCAGCGCGGCGTTGCGCACCGCCTTCGCCGGATCCTTCGGCGCGACCGCCTGGAGGGCCGCCGCGTGCACCACCATCAGGCTCACCCGGTGGGCGACCACGTCGTGCATCTCCCGGGCGATCCGGGTCCGCTCCTCCGTACGCGCCCACTCGGCCCGCTCCTCGGCCCGGTCCGCCAGCAGCGACAGCTCCCGCTCCAGCGAGTCCGCCCGCTCCCGCAGGCTCTCCATCAGCCGGCGTCTGGCCCCGGTGTAGAGGCCGAACAGGACGGGCGGCGCGGTCAGCCCCACCGCCATGAAGAGGGACAGCATCGGCACGTACCAGTCGCCGGGACCGAAGTCGGCGCTGGCCGAGACGCCCTGCCGCAGCCGTACGTACGTGACGATGAACGTGCCCACGAGCGACATGCTCATCAGCACCACGGTGATCCGCCGGGGCACGTCGGAGGCGGCCAGCGTGTACAGGCCGACCAGCCCCATCAGGAAGCCCATCTCGGCCGGTGTGGTCGCGACCGAGACCAGCACCACCGCGATCGGCCACCGCCTGCGCACCAGCAGCACGGCCCCCGCGAAGAACCCGAACACCACCCCCACCGGCACCGGCAACCCGGTGTCCCCCGCGAATTGCACCCCCTCGAACGCGCACTCCAGCGCCGAGAACAGCGCCAGCCCCACATCCAGTGCGACGCTCCGTCGCCGTTCCCACCACCAGTAGCCGCGGGTGGTCGGTCCCGCCGCTTCCCGGTCTTCCCCCGTTGCGGTCATGGCATCCAGCGTACGGGCGGGCGCATCTCATTTTCGGGTGACCTGGACAGCGGGCGCCCATAGGTCCGGGATGACCCGTCGCGGCGGAGGCCGCTCGTGCGGCATAGTGTTGTGTGCCCGATCGACGACCTGACGGTATGTCCAGTCGATCGGCTTTGCTGTCCCCTGTGGTGTAACGGCAGCACAGTGGCTTTTGGTGCCATTTGTCCGGGTTCGAATCCTGGCAGGGGAGCTTCTGCGAGCGGGCCCCGACCGATGCGGTCGGGGCCCGCCCCCGTTCCGGCCCGACGGCCCCCCGGTATCCTGCGGATGTCCACCACCCGAAGCCGAAGGGCATATCCGTGAGCTCCGAACGCCCGGCAGCCGTCGTCGTCCTCGCAGCGGGTGAGGGCACCCGCATGAAGTCGAAGACCCCCAAGGTCCTGCACGAGATCTCCGGGCGCTCGCTCGTCGGACATGTCGTCGCCGCCTCCCGCGAGCTGGACCCGCAGCACCTCGTCGTGGTCGTCGGCCACGCGAGCGAGCAGGTCACCGCCCACCTCACCGCCGCGGACGCCCAGGTGCGCACCGCCTACCAGGCCGAGCAGAAGGGCACCGGCAACGCGGTGCGCGTCGGACTCGACGAGCTGGGCGGGACCGTCGCGGGCACCGTGATCGTCGTCTGCGGCGACACCCCGCTGCTGTCCGGCGGGACGCTCGCCGCGCTCGCCGCGACCCACGCCGCCGACGCCAACGCCGTCACCGTGCTGAGCGCCGAGGTCCCCGACTCCACCGGGTACGGGCGGATCGTCCGCGATCCGGCGACCGGAGCGGTCACCGAGATCGTCGAGCACAAGGACGCCACCGACGAGCAGCGCGCGATCCGGGAGATCAACTCCGGGGTGTTCGCGTTCGACGGGCAGCTGCTGACGGACGCGCTCGGCAAGGTCCGTACGGACAACAGCCAGGGCGAGGAGTACCTCACCGATGTGCTGTCCATCCTGCGCGAGGCGGGGCACCGGGTCGGCGCCTCGGTCGCGGATGACCACCGGGAGATCCTCGGCATCAACAACCGGGTGCAGCTCGCCGAGGCCCGCAGGCTGCTGAACCAGCGGCTGCTGGAGCGGGCGATGACGGCCGGTGTGACCGTGGTGGATCCCGCGTCGACCCTGATCGATGTGACCGTGACCTTCGGACCGGACGCGATCGTGCACCCCGGTACGCAGTTGCTCGGTGCGACGCACCTCGCGGAGGACGCCGAGGTCGGGCCGAACTCGCGGCTGACGGACACCGTCGTGCACGCGGGTGCGCGGGTGGACAACACCGTCGCGCAGGGTGCCGAGGTCGGACCGGGCGCGACCGTCGGTCCGTTCGCCTATCTGCGACCGGGCACGAAGCTGGGCGCGAAGGCCAAGGCCGGTACGTACGTGGAGATGAAGAACGCGACGATCGGCGAGGGGACGAAGGTCCCGCACCTCTCGTACGTGGGGGACGCGACCATCGGTGACCACACCAACATCGGTGCCGCGAGCGTCTTCGTGAACTACGACGGCGTGGCCAAGCACCACACGACGATCGGCTCGCACTGCCGGACCGGGTCGGACAATATGTTTGTGGCTCCCGTCACGGTCGGGGACGGTGTCTACACCGCGGCCGGTTCGGTCATCACCAAGGACGTGCCGTCCGGTTCGCTGGCCGTGGCCCGTGGCCAGCAAAGGAATATCGAGGGTTGGGTGGCCAGGAAGCGTCCGGGAAGTGCCGCCGCGCAGGCGGCTCAGGCCTCGGCGGAGGACACCTCCAGCGAAAGCTGACCGGAATCAGGTGCGTCGCGCACGGCGTACCGTGATAGATGCTCACCCCATTTCGGCTGGCTCGTTGCACATCGGGACATCTGCGTGCAGCGCCAGGAACACGTCTGAGGAGACTGTGCTGTGACCGGGATCAAGACGACCGGCGAGAAGAAACTGATGTTCTTCTCCGGCCGCGCCCACCCCGAGCTGGCCGAGGAGGTTGCACACCAACTGGGTGTGGGCCTCGTGCCGACGAAGGCCTTCGATTTCGCCAACGGTGAGATCTACGTCCGATTCCAGGAGTCCGCCCGCGGCGCCGACTGCTTCCTGATCCAGAGCCACACCGCTCCGATCAACAAGTGGATCATGGAGCAGCTGATCATGCTGGACGCGCTGAAGCGCGCCTCGGCCCGTTCGATCACGGTGATCGTGCCGTTCTACGGTTACGCCCGCCAGGACAAGAAGCACCGCGGCCGCGAGCCGATCTCGGCCCGTCTGATCGCGGACCTGATGAAGACGGCGGGCGCGGACCGCATCCTCACCGTCGATCTGCACACCGACCAGATCCAGGGCTTCTTCGACGGTCCGGTCGACCACCTCTTCGCGCTGCCGATCCTCGCCGACTACGTCGGTGCGAAGGTCGACCGCTCGAAGCTGACGATCGTCTCGCCGGACGCCGGCCGCGTCCGGGTCGCCGACCGCTGGTGCGACCGCCTGGACGCCCCGCTGGCGATCGTGCACAAGCGCCGCGACAAGGACGTGCCGAACCAGGTCAGCGTCCACGAGGTCGTGGGCAACGTCGAGGGCCGGGTCTGTGTCCTGGTCGACGACATGATCGACACGGGTGGCACGATCTGCGCCGCCGCCGACGCCCTGTTCGCACACGGTGCCGAGGACGTCATAGTGACGGCGACGCACGGCGTGCTCTCGGGCCCTGCGGCCGACCGGCTGAAGAACTCGAAGGTCAGCGAGTTCGTCTTCACGGACACCCTGCCGACCCCGGGTGAGCTGGAGCTCGACAAGATCACGGTGCTCTCGATCGCGCCGACGATCGCGCGCGCGGTGCGCGAGGTCTTCGAGGACGGTTCGGTCACGAGCCTCTTCGAGGAGCAGTAGGAGCGGCAGGAGCTGTAGGCGCTTCCCTCCGGGCGAAGAGCGTCACAGAAGATCCACTTTGGGCGCGGCCTCCCCGCCGGGTAGACTCAGCGAGTTGCTCGGCGAGGGAGGCCGTACTCATAGGTACGGCGGTCCGTTATCGACGCGCTCTTCGTAGCAGGCCTGTCGTGGGCCGGGTGACCATCCGCAGTTTTGTCACCTTACGAGGAGTGCAGTCATGGCCGAGATCAAGCTCAACGCCGAGGTCCGTACCGAGTTCGGCAAGGGCGCCGCCCGCCGCACCCGTCGCGCGAACCTCGTTCCCGCCGTCATCTACGGCCACGGCGCCGACGCTGTCCACATCACGCTGCCGGGGCACGAGCTCCAGCTCGCGCTCCGTACCGCCAACGTCCTGATCGGTCTCGAGATCGACGGCAAGGACGCGCTGGTCATCCCGAAGGCCGTGCAGCGCAACGCCCTCAAGGGCAACATCGAGCACGTCGACCTGCTGACCGTGAAGCGCGGCGAAAAGGTCGAGGTCGAGATCGCGGTGCACGTCGAGGGCGACCTGGCCCCGGGCGGCAACCTGCTGGAGTACGTGCAGAACACCCTGCTCGTCGAGGCCGAGGCCACCCACATCCCGGAGTCCGTCACGGTCTCCATCGCGGGCCTGGACGCCGGCGACTCGATCCTCGCCAAGAACATCCCGCTGCCCGCGGGCTCCGTGCTGGCCGGTGACGAGGACGCCGTCGTGCTCCAGGTCGTCTCCGCGCAGGCCGAGGAGCCCAGCGCCGAGGCCGCCGAGACCGAGGGCGCCGAGGCCTGAGCCTCGTCACACCTGCTTGACTGACGGGGCGGCGGTCTCCCTCCGGGGGATCCGCCGCCCCGTTTTCCCTGTTCCGCCGTCCGTCAGCCGTAACCTGCCACCCGCCGTCCGTACGCGAGGAGACCCAGCGAGATGTCCGACGCCACCGACCCCTGGCTGATCGTGGGCCTGGGCAATCCCGGACCCGAGTACGCGGCGAACCGGCACAACGTCGGCTTCATGGTCGCCGACCTGCTCGCGGAGCGGATCGGTGGGACGTTCAAGCGGGCGCCGAAGGCCCAGGCGCAGGTGCTGGAGGGGCGGATCGGTCCGCCCGGGCCGCTGAGCAGGCGGGTGGTGCTGGCGAAGCCGATGTCGTACATGAACCTGTCCGGCGGTCCCGTGACGGCGCTGCGCGATTTCTACAAGGTGCCGCTCGATCATGTCGTGGCGGTCCACGACGAGCTGGACATCGACTACGGGATGCTGCGGCTGAAGCTGGGTGGCGGCGACAACGGCCACAACGGCCTGAAGTCGATGACGAAGTCGATGGGGCCGGAGTACCACCGGGTCCGGTTCGGGATCGGGCGCCCGCCGGGCCGGATGCAGGTTGCCGATTTCGTACTGAAGGACTTCTCGTCCACGGAACGCAAGGAGCTCGCCTTCCTGGTGGACCGGGCGGCGGATTCCGTGGAGTGCCTGCTGGCCGAGGGGCTGGAGCGCGCGCAGAGCGCGTACAACTCCTGAGCCGGGGGCGGCGAGGAATCGTGCGGCGAATCCCGACATACCCACCGGTAACTGGGCTGTTTTCAGCCACAGCTTGACCGGGTGCGGGGCGCTGGCCAAGGATCGGCCCCCATGAAGCGCAGCTCCTCCCGCAGTTCCTCCCGCAGCTCCTCCCGACGTGCCCTGCAGTTCGGCCGCACCGCCGCGCTCGGCTGCGTCGTCCTGCTGCTGCTCGTCGCGGGTGCGCTGGCCTCGTGGGACGAGGCGCAGCACATCGTGCTGGCCAAGGGGCGTGAGCACGGCACGATGACGGTGACCGGGTGCGGCAGCGAGGTCTGTACGGGACCGTACTCACCGTCCGACGACGGCCCGGGGCGTTCCCGGGTGTCCGTCGAGAAGTCGGTGGCCGCGAAGAAGGGGGACCGTTTCCCCGTCGTCGTGAAGCCGGGCACGTTCGAGGTCGTGCGGACCGGGACGCCGGGCTTCCTGCACGCGTGGATGCCGTTGAGCGGTGCGCTGATCCTTGCCGCGCTGGTGATCGGCGGCGGTCTGCGGCTGACCCGCACGGCGTGGGCTACCGGGATCGCGGGCGGGGTCCTGCTGGTGGCGACGTTCATCGCCCTGTGACGGGACCCCGCCCGCGGTCGTGTTGATCAGCCGGTGTTGCGCAGCCCGGCCGCGACACCGTTGACGGTGAGCAGCAGGGCGCGGGCGAGCAGCGGGTCGGCCTCCTCGCCGCGTTCGACTGCCTGGCGCTGGCGGGCCAGCAGCGACACCTGGAGGTAGGAGATCGGGTCCAGGTAGGCGTCACGGATGGCGAAGGTCTGCTGGAGCACGGGGCTGGTGCCGAGCAGTTCGGTGTTTCCGGTGATCTTGAGGACTTCCTGCACGGTCAGCGCGTGTTCGGCCTCGATGGCGGCGAAGACGTGCTTGAGCTCGTCGGGGACGAGTGTGTCGACGTAGTGCCGTGCGATGCGCAGGTCGGTCTTGGCGAGTGTCATCTCGACGTTGGAGAGGAAGTTCTGGAAGAAGTGCCACTGCTCGTGCATCTCTTCCAGGACGGTGTCGAGACCGGCCTCGCGCAGGGCCTTGAGGCCCGAGCCGACGCCGTACCAGCCGGGCACGATCTGCCGCGACTGGGTCCAGCCGAAGACCCACGGGATGGCGCGCAGACCGTCGAGCGAGACGCCCGAGCCGGGGCGGCGGGAGGGCCGCGAGCCCAGGTGCAGGTCGGCGAGCTGGTCCACCGGGGTGGAGGCGAGGAAGTACGCGGGCAGGTCCGGGTCCTCGACGAGCTTGCGGTACGCGTCGTGGGCCGCGTCGGAGACGGTGTCCATGGCCGCGTCCCAGCGGGCGAGCGCCTCGTCGGACTGGCGGGGCGCGGTGTGCAGGGCGGAGGCCTGGAGGGTGGCCGCGACGGTCAGTTCCAGGTTCTCGCGGGCGAGTGCGGGGATGAGGTACTTGTCGGAGATGACCTCGCCCTGCTCGGTCACCTTGATCTCGCCCTCGAGCGTGCCCCAGGGCTGGGCGAGGATCGCGTCGTGCGAGGGGCCGCCGCCGCGGCCGACGGTGCCGCCGCGGCCGTGGAAGAGGCGCAGGCGCACGCCGTAGCGGTGGGCGACGTCGCGCAGTCGGCGCTGGGCGCGGTGGATCTCCCACTGGGAGGTGGTGATGCCGCCGAACTTGGAGGAGTCGGAGTACCCGAGCATGACCTCCTGGACGTCGCCGCGGAGTGAGACGAGGCGCCGGTAGGAGGGGTCGGCGAGCATCTCGTCGAGGATGACGTCGGCGGCCTTGAGCTCGTCGGTGGTCTCCAGGAGCGGCACGATGCCGATCCTGGCCCAGCCGCCGTGCAGGTCGAGGAGGCCGGCCTCGCGGGCGAGGACGGCGGCGGCGAAGACGTCGTCGGCGCCCTGGCACATCGAGATGATGTAGGACTCGATGACTTCGGGGCCGAAGCGCTCGAAGGCTTCCTTGATGGTGTGGAAGACGCCGAGGGTCTTCTCGCCCGCGGCGTCCAGCGGGGCCGGGGTGGGTGCGAGCGGGCGGCGGGAGCGGAGTTCCTTGGCGAGGAGCTTCTGCCGGTAGTCGCGGGGCATGTCGGCGTAGCGCCAGGACTCCTCGCCGAGGCGGTCGAAGAGCTGGCCGAGCGCGTGGTGGTGGGCGTCGGCGTGCTCGCGTACGTCCATGGTGGCGAGTTGCAGACCGAATGCGGCGAGGGTCCGGATCGTGCGGTCCATCCGGCCGTCGGCGACGATGCCGCCCCTGTGCTTGCGCAGGGAGACCTGGACGAGCGACAGGTCGGCGATGAGCTCGGCGGTGCCGAGGTAGTCGCAGCCGGGGCGGTGCGGGGTGCCGGAGGCCAGCCGCTCGCGGGTGTTGACGAGCTTCTGCCGGATGCAGGTCGCCTTGAGCCGGTAGGGCTCCTCGGCGTTCAGCCGCTTGTAGCGGGGGCTGATCTCCGGGAGCAGTTCCAGATCGGTCTGGAGGGAGTCGAGGAGCTCGTCGGTGGCTCCGGTGTAGCGGATGGAGTTGGAGAGCAGTCCGCGCAGTTGGTCGACGAGTTCGAGTGCGTCGGTGATGCCGTGCTCGTGCTGGAGGATCAGTACGTCCCAGGTGACGGCGGGCGTCACGTTGGGGTTGCCGTCGCGGTCGCCGCCGATCCAGGTGCCGAAGGTGAGCGGGCGGGTACCGGCGGGCAGTTCGACGCCGACGCGCTCCAGCTCCGCGGCCAGGTCCTCCAGGACGTCGCCCACGGCGTTGGCGTGGAGCTCGTCGAGGTAGTAGATGGCGTTGCGGGCCTCGTCGGCGGGCTCCGGGCGGACCACGCGGAGCTCGTCGGTCTGCCAGATGAGGTCGATGTTCTCGGCGAGCCGGATGTCCTGGCGGCGCCGGTCGGCCTCGATGACCGGGGTCTCCAGGAGTGCGGCGATGCGGCGGAGCTTGTTCAGCACGGAGCGCCGCGCGGCCTCGGTGGGGTGCGCGGTGAACACGGGCCGTACGTTGAGGTTCTTGACCGTCTCGCGCAGGTGCTCCGGGTCGGCGTCCTTGAGCCGGTCGGCGGTGCGGGCGAGGAGCCCGCCCTCGGCGGCGCGCCGGTCGCGCATCTCGTGGGCGCGGTGGACCTGCTCGGTCACGTTGGCGAGATGGAAGTACGTGGAGAAGGCGCGCACGAGCTGTGCGGCGGTCTCCAGGTCGGTGTCGCCGAGAAGCTCGGCCGCCGCTTCGCCGTCGGTGCGGGTCAGGGCGCGGACCCGTTCGACGAGGTCGAGGAGTTCCTGCCCTTCCTGGCGTACGAGGGTCTCGCCCAGGAGGTCGCCGAGGCGGCGGATGTCGGCGCGCAGCTCGGTGCTGGCGGCAGGGGTCTGGTCGGCACTGCTCACAGTGTGCGGCTCCTTGCAGTGGTTGAGCACGGGTTCCGGGGCCCGCGGCTGGCAGCGGGTGCCACGCCACCCCCGGTGAAGCAGAGTGCGGACCGCGCTGTCCGACCTCTCCAGGATAGGTGTCCGTGGTTCCGGCGTTGTTCGCGGCCCGAAAGGTGTCCGCGGTTCAAGACGGTCCCTTCCGGGGTACGCCTTTCGTCCTCTACCCCGTATGTCGCCACTCTGCGCCCGGTCGGCCGCTCCCTCTTGTGGCGGGGCTCCGCGCTGCCATACTTACGACGCCGTAGGTTACGCATGCGTAGCCCTGTATGTTCCGTCGCGTCTCACCCCACAGGGGACTCCCCATGAAGACCAGCCCCGACGTGATCGAGGCCGCTCCGGCGGCCGACGGTCCCGCCTCCGCCACGCTCGGCGGGGACAACAAGCGTTCCATCGAGCAGGTCGCTCTCCTGCTCTTCATCGTCGTGCCGTTCGTGGCCCTGGTCGCGGCGGTGCCGCTGGCCTGGGGCCGCGGTGTCAGCTGGCTCGATCTGGGTCTGATGGTGGCGATGTACTTCATCGGCTGCCACGGCATCACGATCGGCTTCCACCGCTATTTCACCCATGGCTCGTTCAAGGCGAAGCGTCCGCTCCGTATCGCCCTGGCCGTGGCCGGTTCGCTCGCCGTGGAGGGTCCCCTGGTGCGCTGGGTGGCCGATCACCGCAAGCACCACCGCTACTCGGACGCCGAGGGCGACCCGCACTCGCCGTGGCGTTTCGGTGAGACCCTTCCGGCCCTGATGAAGGGGCTGTGGTGGGCGCATATCGCCTGGATGTTCGACGAGGAGCGGACTCCGCAGCAGAAGTACGCCCCCGACCTGGTCAGGGACCCGGCGATCCGCGGGATCTCGCGGCACTTCCTGTCCTTCACGATTCTCTCGCTGGCGATCCCGCCGTTGGTGGGCGGTCTGGTCACGATGTCCTGGTGGGGGGCGGCGACCGCGTTCTTCTGGGGCTCCCTGGTCCGGGTCGCGCTGCTGCACCACGTGACCTGGTCGATCAACTCGATCTGCCATGCGGTCGGCAAGCGCCCGTTCAAGTCCCGCGACAAGTCCGGGAACGTGTGGTGGCTGGCCGTCCTGTCGTGCGGTGAGTCGTGGCACAACCTGCACCACGCCGACCCGACGAGTGCGCGGCACGGCGTGATGAGGGGTCAGATCGATTCGAGTGCCCGGCTGATCCGCTGGTTCGAGAAGCTCGGCTGGGCGCACGACGTGCGCTGGCCCGACTCCGCCCGTATCGAGTCCCGGCGCCACTCGGTGGAGGCCGACGCGGCATGATTGACGACGTGGCGACCGACTCAAGCGCAAGCAGCGAGAACACCCGTGCACCGTCCACCCGGCGGGCCCGCCGGGTGCGGATGACCGGTAAGGAACGCCGCGAGCAACTGCTGGACATCGGTCGCACCCTCTTTGCCGACAAGGGGTTCGAGGGCACATCGGTGGAGGAGATCGCGGCGCGTGCCGGGGTCTCCAAGCCGGTTGTCTACGAGCACTTCGGCGGCAAGGAGGGGCTGTACGCCGTCGTGGTGGACCGGGAGATGCGTCAGCTCCTGGACATGGTGACCAGCGCCCTGACCGCCGGTCATCCGCGTGAACTGCTGGAGCAGGCGGCGTTCGCGCTGCTGGACTACATCGAGACGTACACGGACGGTTTCCGGATCCTGGTGCGTGATTCGCCGGTCGCGCAGTCGACCGGCACGTTCGCCTCCCTCATCAGCGACATCGCCACTCAGGTGGAGGACATCCTGGGTCTGGAGTTCAAGGCCCGCGGCTTCGACGCGAAGCTGGCGCCGCTGTACGCGCAGGCGCTGGTCGGCATGGTGGCGCTGACCGGCCAGTGGTGGGTGAACGCCCGGAAGCCGAAGAAGGCCGAGGTCGCGGCGCATCTGGTGAACCTGGCGTGGCACGGGCTGGAGAACCTGGAGTCGAAGCCGCGGCTGATCGGGCACCGCAAGAACTGAGCGGGTGAGGGCCGGCCGCGGTGTGCGGTGTGTGTCCAAGCCGAAACATTGATGCATTGCTAAACCACTTCAGTCCCGGGGATCACAGTTGTAGAATCTGTGACCATCCCGGGAACACTTCACCCTGCATGTGATGCACCTGTGAAGACGTTTCTCCCGGTTCCACCACTTACCCCTGGGGGGGCTTTGTCTTCTGTGGAACCCGGCCGCGCCATGCCCGCACGCTCGAAGCGTGCGCACCGGCTCGCGGCATGCACCGCACTCGTCCTCTCGGCCGGCATGCTGCTGGCCGCTCCGGCCTCGGCCGATGACTCGGCGCCCGCGCCGCACCGCACCACCCAGCCCCGCGTTCCCGCTGCCGAGGCGCAGCCCACTCTGACGCTGCCGAAGCACCCGGCGAAGAAGAAGTCGCCCGCCGAGGCGGCCGAGGGCGCGAAGGCCGCGGCCGTTCCCGCCAAGCCGCTGTTCGACGTGGACGGCGACGGCTACAGCGACACGCTGTACCGGGGAATCGACGGCTACTACTACGTCGTCCCCACGAACGGGACGAGCTCGTACGAGTACACCCTGAACACCGACGACCCGAACGAGAAGTTCAAGGACGTCATCACCCCGGGTGACCTGAACGGCGACGGCAGCCCCGAGCTGCTCACCCTGTCGGCGGCCGGAAAGCTCTCGCTGCACCAGAGCTGGGGCGCCGACAGCTCCGGCTACGCGGACTGGTCCGGTGCCGGCTGGCAGAAGTACAACAAGGTCGTCGCCGTCGGCGACATGACAGGCGACGGCCGGGGCGACCTGCTCGCCCGTACGCCGTCCGGCGACATCTACCTGTACGCGGCCACCGGCAACGTCACCGGCGCGCCCTTCAAGGCGGCCGTGAAGGTGGGTAACGGCTGGGCCTCCTACGACCAGATCGTCGGCGCGAACGACGTCGACGGCGACGGGATCGGCGACCTCTACGCCCGCACCACCTCCGGTGACCTGTACTACTACGCGGGTTCCGGAAACGCCGCCTCGCCGTACAAGGCCCGCGTCAAGGTCGGCTACGGCTACAACACGTACAACCAGATCATCGCCACCGACGACGCCACCGGTGACGGCCTCGGCGACCTGATGGCCCGTACGCCCGGCGGCACGCTGTACGCGTACGCCGCAGCCGGGGACGGCTCGCTCACCAAGCGCGTCGAGATCGGCAGCGGCTGGAACGTCTCGTCGCTCTTCGGGGGCCAGGGCGGCAACCCGGACTTCGGCAAGAACGAGCTGATGACCCGCACCAAGGCGGGCACGCTCTACTGGTACTACGCGAAGAACAACGGCAAGCTCAGCACCCGCATCCAGGCCAGCGACAGCGGCGGCTGGGCGGGCTCGAACATCAGCTTCCCGTCGTCGCTCGACAACGACGGCTACGCCAACCTGCTGGAGACGTACAACGGCACCCTCTACAACCAGGGAGAGACCGTCGGCAGCGGCTGGAGCGTCTACAACACCCTCGTCGGCCCCGGCGACCTGAGCGGCGACGGCAAGGGCGACCTGCTCGCCCGCACCAAGGCCGGTGACCTGTACCTCTACCGGGGCAACGGCTCCGGCGGCTTCGCGGCCAAGCTCAAGGTCGGTTACGGCTACAACACGTACAACAAGATCGTCGGCGCCGGGGACCTCAGCGGCGACGGTCTGGCCGACGTGGTGGCCCGCGACACCAAGGGCGACCTGTACCTCTACAAGGGCACGGGCAGCGCCACCGAGCCGTTCAAGGCGCGCGTCAGGATCGGCACCGGCTACAACACGTACAAGCAGTTCGCCGCACCCGGCGACCTCAACGGCGACGGCAAGGCCGACCTCGTCGGTGTCGACGGCAAGGGTGACCTGTACCTCTACACGTCCACCGGCACCGGCACGATCGCCAAGCGCGTGAAGATCGGCTACGGCTGGGACATCTACAACAACCTGTACTAGGACGTGTCGTCGAACTGCCGTCGTCGCGCGGCAGACAGCAGTTCGACGACAGGCCCTGCGTGTTCCGAAGCAGCGCCGTCCGGCACCGACCGGACGGCGCGAGCGCCCCGTCCCCGGATCTCCGGGGGCGGGGCGCTCGCGCGTCGTCAGCCGGTCACCGGCTCCAGGAACTCCAGCCGGTTGCCCACCGGGTCGTGACTGAAGAAGCGGCGGTGACCGGGCAGGTCCTCGTCCCACGCCACCTCGGCGCCGCGCTCCGCCAGCCGGGCCGCGAACGCCCCGATGTCCGTCACACGCAGGCCCGGGTGGGCCTTGCGGGCCGGGCGGAAGTCCGCCTCGATGCCCAGGTGCAGCTGGACCGGGCCCACCTGGAACCAGCAGCCGCCACGGGCGGCCAGGACCGGCGGCTTGGGGAGCTCGGTCATGCCGAGGGTGTCCACGTAATAGCCCCGCAGCGCGTCCTCCGAGCCTTCCGGGGCGGCGAGCTGGACGTGGTCGACGGCTGCGATCATCATTTCTCCCGGTGGGTGACGGCGAAGATGCGGCGGAACGGGAAGACCGTGCCGTGCGGGCCCACGGGATACGCGGTGCGCAGCAGGTCGCGGTACTCGGCGAGGAAGGCGCTCCGGGCCTCCTCGTCGTCGGCCAGGGCGGTCAGTACGGGGCGCAGGCCGGTGCCCTTCACCCAGTCGAGGACGGCGTCCTCGCCGGGCAGCAGGTGCAGATAGGTGGTCTCCCAGACATCGGCCGTGCGGCCGGGGCCGGTGAGCCGGTCCAGGTAGTCGGCGGGGCTCAGCACCGCGTCGGCGTGGCGCAGCCGGCCGCCCAGCCGGGAGCGCCAGCGCGGGGACTCGGCCAGTTCGCGCATCAGGGCGTGGCTCGGCTGGTCGAAGTTGCCCGGGACCTGGAGGGCGAGGGTGCCGCCAGGGGTGAGTGCCGCCAGCCAGTCGGGGAAGCGCTCGGCGTGCCGGGGCACCCATTGGAGCAGTGCGTTGGAGACGATCAGGTCGTACGGTTCCCGTGGCGTCCAGGTCGCTGCGTCGGCCTCGGCGAAGTCGAGCAGGGCGGTGGTGTGGGCCCGCGCCCGATCCAGCATCTGCGGGGAGTTGTCGTAGCCGGTGATGCGGGCGCCGGGCCAGCGTTCGGCGAGCAGGGCGGTGACGTTGCCCGCGCCGCAGCCGAGGTCGGCGATCCGCGGGGCCGGTGCGCCCGGCAGTCCGGGGATGCGGGCCAGCAGATCGTGGAAGGGACGGGTGCGGTGGTCCGCGTGGCGCAGGTACTGCTGCGGATCCCAGGTGGGTGCGGTCATGGCATCCAGGATCGACCAGAAATTATCTTGATGTCAAGACACTCGAATTCAAGAGACTTCATGTCGAGGGACCCTCTACACTGATCCACATGGAGGACGAGGTCGACCGACTGGTCGCTGCATGGCGCCGAGAGCGCCCCGACCTCGACGTGGAACCACTCGAGGTCCTCAGCCGCGTCTCCCGCCTGGCCCGCCACCTCGACCGGGCCCGCAGGATCGCCTTCTCCGAGCACAATCTGGAGCCCTGGGAGTTCGACGTACTCACGTCGCTTCGGCGCGCCGGCGATCCGTACCAGCTCTCCCCCGGACAGCTGCTCACCCAGACGCTGGTCACCTCGGGCACGATGACCAACCGCATCGACCGGCTGACCAAGAAGAACCTCGTCGAGCGGCTCCCCGACCCCAGCGACCGCCGCGGTGTGCTCGTGCGGCTCACCGCCGAGGGGCGCGACAAGGCCGACCAGTCACTGGCCGGCCTGCTCGCCCAGGAGCGCGCCATCCTGGGCGAACTCTCCCGCCACCAGCGCGGCGAACTGGCCGGACTGCTACGCCAGTTGACTGCCCCGTTCGACAACATCCCCGGTTAGGGCGGGCTCGACCGGCATCACCGGATCGGCGGGCCCCACACCCGCCCGTCTGGCCAGGGCGACAGCCGCCAGCGTCGAGTGCACACCCAGCTTCCCCAGCACGTTCTGCATGTGCGTACGCACCGTGTGCGGGGAGAGGAAGAGCCGCTCCGCCACCGCCTTGCGGCCCAGACCCGCCACCATGCAGCGCAGCACCTCGCGCTCGCGCGGGGTCAGTGACTCGACGAGCTGCTCGCTCTCGCTGCGGTGCTTGCGGTCCGCAAGCAGCTCCCGCAGCACCCCGGTGAGCAGGGCGGGCGGCAGATGCGTCTCGTCGCGCAGCACCCCCCGGATGACCGCGAGCAGCCGCTGGAGCGAGCAGTCCTTGGCGACCCAGCCGCAGGCCCCGGCCTGGAGCGCGAGCGCGGCCCGGCGCGGGTCGTCCTTCTCGGCGAGCACCACCGTACGCACCGACGGCCGGCCCGCACGGACCCCGGCGACCAGCGATATGCCGTCGACCCGCCCGCTCTCCCCGGTGTTCGGAGCGGGTACCGGCACCGGGCCGACGGCCCTGCGGCCGTCCGCCGGGGACAGGATGCCCAGCTCGGCGTCGACCAGCATCACGTCGTAACCGCGCCCCTCGGCGGCCGCGCGCTCCAGACAGCGCAGCGCGGCCGGGCCACTGCCCGCCGCCGCCACGTCGACGTCCGGCTCGGCCGCGAGCGCGGCGGCGAGCGACTCGGCGAAAATACGGTGGTCGTCGACCACGAGAACCCGGATACGGACCACAGACACCCCCATGCTGTGTGTTCTGGGGCGCCCCGTAGCGTGCGACCCCCGGCGGAGACGGACCGGCGCGGGTGCGGCACCCGGAACGGGGATCAGGATCCGCGGTGCCACGGCCGCCGCCGTACACCGATCGCCCACCCCGCCCGGGTACCGCACCCGGCTGTCTCGTACCCCTGAATCAGCACCGGCCCCCACCGGTGCTGTGCACCAGCGTACGGGCGGCGGACCCGGGCGGGGAGAAATTCACAGAACTTCGGGGCGCGGGCCGCCCTACTGTGTTGCACATGTTCCGTCTTGAGACAGAAGTGGACAGGGAGCGCCGTCAGCTGCTGGGCAGGCGGCTCCACGAGGACAACACGGCGGGTTCACCGGAGATCCGGGCGCTGCGCACCGGCCCCGAGGGGCGTGAACTCCCGCTGGAGGTATGGGCGCTGGACGAGCGGGGACAGCTCGCCGCCGGGCTGACCGGACGCACCTGGGCGCACTGGCTCCATGTGGACCTGCTCTGGGTCGACGCCCGGCACCGCGGCTCCGGCCTCGGCTCGCGGCTGCTCGCCGAGGCGGAACGGGCGGCCCGCACGGACCGGGACTGCACCCGCTCCCGGCTGGAGACCTGGGACTTCCAGGCCCCGGACTTCTACCGGAAGCGGGGTTACGAGGTGACGGGGCGGGTCGAGGACTACCCGCCGGGCGTCACCGAGTTCACCCTCACCAAGCGGCTCGGGTCCTGATTCAGACGACCCGGTGGGCGCCCGCCGACGGGGTCGCGGGGAAGACTCCGGGGGCCGCGTAGCCGGCCGAGGCGAACGCCTCCAGCACGGACTTGGCGACCGTGTCCGCCTGCGCCTCCTCCACCAGCACGATCGCCGAGCCGCCGAAGCCGCCACCGGTCATCCGCGCACCGAGTGCCCCGGCCGCGTTCGCGGTGTCGACCACCAGGTCCAGCTCGACGCAGGAGACCCGCAGATCGTCCCGGAGCGAGACGTGGCCGGCCGTGAGGACCGGGCCGGCCGCGCGCACGTCGCCCGCGTCCAGCAGCGCGATGACCTGCTCGACGCGCTGGTTGTCGCCGACGACATGGCGTACGTAGCGCACGACCGACTCGTCGGCGTCGGACTCGGCCAGTGTGTCGAGCGCGGCGCCCAGGTCCGAGTACGGCAGCTCGCGCAGCGTACGGATGCCGAGGATGCGGGCACCCTCCTCGCAGCCCGCGCGGCGCTCCGCGTACGCGCCGTCGCCGAGCGCGTGCTTGACCCGGGTGTCGACGACCAGGAGCTCCAGGCCGTGGGCGGCCAGGTCGAAGGGGACCTGTCGCTGGGCGAGGTCGCGGGTGTCGAGGTGCAGTGCGTGGCCCTCGGTGCAGCAGGCAGAGGCCATCTGGTCCATGACGCCGCAGGGGACGCCGACGAACGCGTTCTCCGCGCGCTGGGCCAGCACCGCCACCTCGGCCAGGGTGAGGCCGAGCCCGAAGAGGTCGCTCAACGCCAGGCCGGTGACCACTTCGAGGGCGGCGGACGAGGAGAGCCCGGCGCCGGTGGGCACGGTGGAGGTCAGCTGTATGTCGGCGCCGGTGACCGGGTGTCCGGCCTCGCGCAGCGCCCAGACGACACCGGCCGGGTAGGCGGCCCAGCCGTGGCCGGAACGCGGGGTGAGCTCGTCGACCCGGAGCTGGACGACACCGCCCGGCACATCGGTGGAGTGCAGCCGCAGCACACCGTCGGTGCGGCGGGCGACGGCGGCCCGTGCGGTGTGCGGCAGCGCGAGCGGCATCACGAAGCCGTCGTTGAAGTCGGTGTACTCGCCGATCAGGTTGACCCGGCCGGGGGCGGCCCAGATCCCCTCGGGCGCGGTCCCGTAGAGCTCGGTGAAGGAGTCGGTCAGCTCGGTGGAGGTGACGGTCGGCTCAGTGTTGTCGGTCATGGTGCGGTGGGCTCCTCTCGGCGGGCGAACGTCCAGGCGTCGGAGACGATTCCGGCCAGGTCGGCGCGGGACGGCTGCCAGCCGAGGCGCTCCCTGGCGGTGGCGGCGGAGGCGACGAGGACGGCCGGGTCGCCGCCGCGGCGCGGGGCCGCGGTCTCGGGGACGGGGTGGCCGGTGACCTCACGGACCGTCTCGATGACCTCGCGGACCGAGAAGCCGTTGCCGTTGCCGAGGTTGCAGATCAGGTGCTCGCCCGCGGTGGCGGCGTCGAGGGCGAGGAGGTGGGCCTCGGCGAGGTCGGCGACGTGGATGTAGTCGCGGACGCAGGTGCCGTCGGGGGTCGGGTAGTCGTCGCCGTAGACGGAGATCGACTCGCGTTGTCCGAGTGCGACCTGGAGGACCAGCGGAATCAGGTGGGACTCGGGGCTGTGCCGTTCGCCGCAGCTGCCGTACGCACCGGCCACGTTGAAGTAGCGCAACGAGACGGCGGCCAGCCCGTGGGCGGCCGACTCACCGGTGATCATGTGGTCGACGGCGAGCTTGGTCGCCCCGTACGGGCTGGTCGGGGCCGTGGGGTCGGCCTCCGTGATGGGGCTGGAGACCGGTTCGCCGTAGGTGGCGGCGGTGGAGGAGAAGACCAGGGTGCGCACGCCCGCGTCGCGCATGGCGGCGAGCAGGTCGGTGGTGCCGCCGACGTTGTTGACCCAGTACTTCTCCGGGTCGGTGACGGACTCGCCGACCTGGGAGTACGCGGCGAAGTGGAGCACCCCGTCGTAGGAGGCGTCCAGCCACTTCGCGGCGTCCTGGACGCGGCCCTCGACGAACTCGGCCCCGGCGGGGACGCCCGCGCGGAAGCCGGTGGAGAGGTCGTCCAGGACGGTGACGGTGTGCCCCGCCTCCAGCAGGTGCTGGGCGACCACACTGCCGACGTATCCGGCGCCGCCGGTCACCAGGTACTTCTTGGGGGTGTTGCTCACTCGCTCGCTACCTCTCGCAGTCGCGCTGCCGCGGCCTCCGGCGGCACATCGTTGATGAACACACTCATGCCGGATTCGGAACCCGCGAGGAACTTCAGCTTGCCGGAGGTGCGTCGGATGGTGAAGAGCTCCAGATGGAGCCCGAAGTCATCCCGCCCCTCGACTCCGAACGGCGCCTGGTGCCAGGCGGAGATGTACGGGGTCGGCGGCTCCCCGGGTCCGAAGATCCGGTCGAATCGCCTCAAGAGTTCCAGATAGACCTGTGGGAATTCCGTGCGCGCGGCCTCGTCGAGTCCTCGCAGGTCGGGGACGCGGCGGCGCGGGTGGAGGTGGACCTCGTAGGGCCAGTGCGCCGCGTAGGGGACGAAGGCGATCCAGTGCTCGGCGGCGAGGACGATCCGCGAGCCGTCCGCCTCCTCGCGCGCCACCACGTCGTCGAAGAGGTTGCCGCCGGTCTCCGCGCGGTGGGCGGCCATGGAGCGCAGCATCAGCTCGGTGCGCGGGGTGACGAAGGGGTAGCCGTAGATCTGGCCGTGCGGGTGGCCGAGCGTCACGCCGATCTCGGCGCCCCGGTTCTCGAAGCAGAACACCTGCTTGACCTGCGGGAGCTCGGCGAGCTCGGCGGTGCGGTCGGTCCAGGCCTCCAGGACGAGCCCGGCCTGGTCCTCGGTGAGGTCGGCGAACGAGGCCTCGTGGTCGGAGGTGAAGCAGACGACCTCGCAGCGGCCGGAGTCACCGGCGAGAGAGGGGAAGCGGTTCTCGAAGACGGCGACGTCGTAGTCCGCCTCCGGGATCTCGCTCTGCCGGCCGTCCCGCGAGGGGCAGAGCGGGCACTCGTCGGCCGGCGGGTGGTAGATCCGGCCCTGGCGGTGCGAGGCGATGGCGACGCTGTCGCCGAGCAGCGGGTCGCGGCGGATCTCGGACGAGGTCGAGACGGGGTCGAGGGGACGCGGATCGACCGCCTCGCGCACGACGTCGTCACGGCTGTCGTAGTAGAGCAGCTCCCGGCCGTCGGCGAGCGTCGTAACCGTCTTCTTCACCAGACTCCTCCCAAACATAACCCAACACAATGAACCACAAGTCAACAGGCTCGTCAATGAGTCCACGTCAACGGAGTGGGCCGGAGTGTGAGCGGGATCTCGTGGGGTTAAGTCCGGGGTTTCAGGCCATACGATCACAATCAAACAAAGAACCTCATGGAGACTGTTCATTTTCTGAACACAAGGGCGTAGTTTCCTTCGGGTTAAATACACGCAACGAAGCGAGTTCCCCCCATGCACTCTCTGGCATCAGGGCTCCGGCTCCCCACGAACGGGCTCGATTACACGATCCTGGCGATCTACTTCGTCGTCGTGCTCGGCATCGGCTTCGCCGCACGGCGAAGTGTCAAGACGAGCCTCGACTTCTTCCTCTCAGGACGGTCCCTGCCCGCATGGGTGACCGGACTGGCCTTCGTGGCGGCCAACCTCGGCGCCACCGAGATCCTCGGCATGGCCGCGACCGGCGCACAGTACGGCGTCGCGGTCGTCCACTGGTACTGGATCGGCGCCATCCCGGCCATGGTCTTCCTCGGCCTCGTGATGATGCCGTTCTACTACCGGTCGAAGGTGCGCTCCGTACCGGAGTTCCTGCTCCACCGCTTCGACAAGTCGGCGCACCTGCTGAGCTCCATACTCTTCGCCTTCTCGGCGGTCCTGATCGCGGGCGTCAACCTGTACGCCCTGTCGATCGTCGTGGAGGCGCTCCTCGGCTGGCCGCAGTGGGTCGCGATCGTGGTCGCGGGCCTCTTCGTCCTGATCTACATCACCATCGGCGGGCTCTCCTCCGCGATCTACAACGAGGTGCTGCAGTTCTTCGTCATCCTCGCCGCGCTGATCCCGCTGACCGTGCTCGGTCTCAAGCGCGTCGGCGGCTGGGACGGGCTGAGCGACTCGCTCACTTCGAGTCACGGCGAGAACTTCATGACCGCCTGGGGCGGCACCGGCATCGGTGACGCCAACCCCCTCGGCGCCAACTGGCTGACGATCATCCTCGGTCTGGGCTTCGTGCTCTCGTTCGGCTACTGGACGACGAACTTCGCCGAGGTGCAGCGCGCCCTGTCCGCGAAGAACCTCTCGGCCGCCCAGCGCACCCCGCTGATCGCCGCGTTCCCGAAGATGTTCATCGTGTTCCTCGTGATGATCCCGGGTCTGGTCGCCGCCGTGATCGTGCCGAACATCGGCACCGCCGACTCGGGCACGACCTACAACGACGCGATCCCGCTGCTGATGCGGGAGCTGCTGCCCAACGGTGTGCTCGGCATCGCCGTGACCGGTCTGCTGGCCGCGTTCATGGCGGGCATGGCCGCCAACGTCTCCTCGTTCAACACCGTGTTCACCACGGACATCTGGGCGCGGTACGTGAAGAAGGACGAGACGGACGCGTACTACCTGCGCTTCGGCCGCTGGATCACGGTGATCGGGGTGCTGGCCTCGATCGGCACGGCGTTCATCGCCGCCAGCTTCTCCAACATCATGAGCTACCTGCAGACGCTGTTCTCCTTCTTCAACGTCCCGCTGTTCGTGGTCTTCATCATCGGGATGTTCTGGAAGCGCGCCTCGATGAAGTCCGGAGTCTGGGGCCTGCTGGCGGGCACCACCGCCGCGATGGTCAACTACTTCGTCATCTACAAGCAGGGCGTCATCGACATCCCGAGCGACCAGGGCGCCAACTTCGTCTCCGCGATCGTCGGTTTCGTCGCCGGTGCGGTCGTGATGGTCGCCGTCACGCTCTTCACCGCCCCCAAGCCGGAGGCGGAACTGGCGGGACTCGTCTACGGAACCGAGTCCCCGGACCTCGACGAGGCGCCCGCGGAGGGCGACGACGCCTGGTACCGCAGGCCGGCCCTGCTCGGCTGGGGCGCGATCGTGATCGCCGCCGCCTGCTACGTCCCCTACTCGTTCTGATCGGAGTAACTCACCATGTCCGACCTGCACAAGGAAGTCTCCGATCTGGAGCAGAAGTCCGCGACAGCGGCCCGCCTCTTCGACATCCGGCGGATCATCGGCGGTCTCTTCGTGGTCTACGGAGTCATCGTCACCATCGCCGGGATCAGCCCGTCCGACGCCGACCTCAAGAAGGCCGAGGGCGTCCACATCAACCTGTGGACCGGGCTTGCCATGCTGGTACTCGGGCTGTTCTTCCTCGTCTGGCTGAAGCTGCGCCCGGTCCAGCCGCCGGCCGAACTCCCGGACACCACGGACGCGCCCGGCAGCTGACCGGCCGCCGCGCCGCCACCACCGGGAGGGGGGGGGGGCCCCGCCCCCCCCCGGGGGCGCCCCCCCCCCCCCGCCCCCCCCCCGGGGGGGAAGAAAAAAAAAACCCCCCCCCACACAACACCCAAACAGGGAGGCGGG